>DASSZC010000214.1:0-11452 GCA_035702925.1 Gemmatimonadaceae bacterium
GTAGGCCGTCGCCTGCGCCATCCCCTTCTTCGCCTGAATCGTCGTGATCGCCGCCGTCAACGTCGTCTTCCCGTGATCGACGTGCCCGATCGTCCCCACGTTCACATGCGGCTTCGTCCGCTCAAACTTTGCCTTGCCCATATTCTCCGATTCTCGACTATCAGGGGTGCCTAACGCTGACTACGACCAACCACTCGACTGCCCTTCGTCCCGAGACGCTGCCTTCGCTGCGTCAGAGCTCGCGATCGGGATTGAACCGATGACCTCACCCTTACCAAGGGTGTGCTCTACCAACTGAGCTACGCGAGCGACGACCGCACTGCATCCTGCCCTGCCACCACTGTTACAACCTGCTTCTCACAACCGTCCTGCAGAGCGGGAGACGGGGCTCGAACCCGCGACATCAAGCTTGGAAGGCTTGCGCTCTACCAACTGAGCTACTCCCGCGAGCTTTTCGTTCGGACGTCCCGCGCTGTGCGCTTCCGATCGCGCCAGCCCTTTCCGTCGCTCCGACGATGGTGGGGGAAGGATTCGAACCTTCGAAGGCGTTAGCCGTCAGATTTACAGTCTGATCCCGTTGGCCACTTGGGTACCCCACCCAACGCTCACGCAGACGACGCCGGAGCACCCGCTGCCCTCAGAGCTGACGGCGAGAATCGAACTCGCAACCGCCTGATTACAAATCAGGTGCTCTGCCAATTGAGCTACGTCAGCAGTCCGGCGCATTTTTGCGCGAGACTCTTAGAATAAGCAGCCCGGAGAGGGGTGTCAAGCAACGCACCTGCGCGGACTTAGAGCGCGCGCCCCATCGATCGGCGGACGCGGCGGCGATTTGCCAGGACCCCGAGGCTAGCGGACCTTGGTCCAGCGGGTCCCCCCAGGAAAATCCTCGACCGCGATTCCCTCCGCCTCGAGCGATTTCCGGATCGCGTCCGCCGCCGCGAAGTCCCGGCGTGCCCGCGCGGCTCGGCGCTCGCCGAGCATCGTTTCCACGCGTTCCGCGAGAGCGGAGTCGACGGTTTCGTCGTCGGGAACCACGTCCAGCACGCCGTTGACGAGGGCGAAGGCGACCCGGGCCTCGTCGAGGGCCGCGCGATCGTTTCCCCCACGGTCGAGCTCAGCGTTGGCGGCGCCGATGAAGACGTGGAGTGCGGCGAGCGCTTCCGGGGCGTTGAGGTCGTCGAAGAGAGCCGCCTTCGCGGCAGAGGTAGCCACCCGCGCCGCGGCGGCGAGCGCCGGCGTGCCGCCGGTGGCTTCCTGGAGCCGGCGCGCGAAGGTCGCGATCCGCCGCACGGCATTCAGTGCCGCTTCGATCGCCTCCCCGGACAGGTTGAGCTCCTGCCGGTAGTGCGTGCTGAACACGAAGTGCCTGACGGCCGCCGCCGAGATGTTGTTCTCCCGCAGGTCGGCGACCGACTGCACGTTGCCGACCCGCTTCGCCATCTTCGCGCCCTCGGTGAGCAGGAATGCACCGTGGCACCAGAAGCGGCTGAAGGTCTTCCCCGTCGCGCCCTCGGACTGCGCGATCTCGTCCTCGTGGTGCGGGAAGATCAGATCGATGCCCCCGCAGTGCAGGTCGAGGGTCTCGCCGAGCAGCGACATGGCCATCGCCGAGCACTCGAGATGCCAGCCGGGACGTCCGCGACCCCACGGCGAGTCCCACGCGGCGCCGGTGCGCTCGTCCTCCTCCTTCGCCGCCTTCCAGAGCGCGAAGTCCTGGGCGTTCTCCTTGGAGTAGTCGTCCTGCGCGACGCGCGCCCCCGCTTTCACCTCGCGCGTGTCGAGCCGCGACAGCCGGCCGTACTCCGGGAACCGGCCGATCGCGAAATAGACGCTGCCATCCTCGGCGAGGTAGGCGACCCCGCGCGCGATGAGCGTCTCGACCAGCGCGATCATCTGCGGGATGAATTCGGTCGCGCGCGGGTAGGCCTCCGCGCGCTCGATCCGGAGGTACTCGCGGTCGCGGTGGAAGATCTCGATGACCGGATTCGTCACCTGCGTGATTGTCAGCCCGCGCTCGTTCGCGCGCTTGATGATCTTGTCGTCGACGTCCGTCAGGTTCATCACCTGATTGACCTTCCACCCGTGCAGCCGCAGCGCGCGGCGCATGAGGTCCTCGAAGAGGAAGGTGCGGAAGTTTCCGAGGTGCGCCGGGTTGTACACCGTCGGTCCGCACGTGTACATGCGCACGCACGCGCCGTCGGCCGGGGCGAAGGGCTCGACCTGACGCGTGAGTGTGTTGTACAGGCGGAAGTCGTTCGACATGCGCGTTTCTCCGGAGGGTGACGGCGGCGGACGCGCCGTCGCGCGGAAGCTAGGCGCCGCGAAATGGAGAATCAACTCGCGCAATCGCGTCGTCGTTCAGCCGAAGATCTTCAGGAAAAGCTGCGCAGCCCACGGCAGCGCAGTCTGTCCGGCGAAGGCGAGGGCGATCCAGCTCCCGACGACCGCGACGCCGACCTGCACGGCATCGAGCGTCTCGCGCTTCCGACGCCGGCGATGACCCACTGCCTCACGTTCCGCCTCCTCGGCGGCGAGCAGCGCGCGCGCGACACACCAGGCGCTGACCGCGGCGGGGACGGTGGCGACCACCGCCCAGTAGGCAAGTCCCGGCGAGGGACGCGCTCCGGCGAGGTCGAGCAGGAGTCGCGGTGCGAAGGAGAAGCGCACGGGCAGGTCGAGCAGCTCCCCCACGTTCGACGGCGCCGGCGCGAGGATGACGCCGATCGTCCGGAAGACACCGTCGATCGCGAGTGGAACGAGGGACAGCGCCAGCCACCGCGCGACCTCCGCGCGACGACGCTGCCTGCCCAGCCAGAGCGCGGCGGCGACGACGAGAGTCGTCGGGATCACGGGAGGGAGGAAGACCGTGACAGCCGTGAGGCGCGCGAGCCCGTGCTCGAGCACGAGCAGTCGTGGCGTCGCGTCGAAGATCCCGTACAGGTCGGCGACGACCGATCGGTACATCAGGGCGGCGGCAAGCAGGTGGACCGCGACGCAGGAGGCGACGATCAACAGCGCGCCGGAGGACGGCGAGGATCGCGCGCGCACACCGGCTCGCGACGCCGCGCGCGGCTGGGCGGCGTGCGGCGGCTCTGTCACCGTCGGCGCATCGGGCGCAGCGAACGCCGGACGCGTGCCGTTAGGCGACTGGATGGTCGGCTGTGTCATGAGTTCGGCTCCGCGACCCGCGAGGGTCGCTCGATGAGGTCGAAGAAGCGCTGCTCGAGGTCGTCGCGGCGGATCGTGGAGGAGCGGACGCCGACGCCGGCCGCGAGGCATTCGGCGAGGACGTCCTCCGGGGAGTCGCCGCCGAGGGGTACGTGCAGCTCCTCTCCCTTGAGCAGGGCGTCGGGGCGCCGGCTCTGCAGCCGCCGGGCGGCGAGCAAGGGCGCGTCCACCGTCAGCACGAGCGTGCGCTCGCCGGTGAAGTCCGACGGATCGATGGCGGCGTGGGCGCGTCCGTCCTTCATCACGACGATCCGTGAGGCGAGGTGCTCGAGCGAGAGCAAGTCGTGCGACGAGAGGATGATCGCCACCCCTTCATCGCGAAGCCCGGCGAGCAGCTCGCGCATCTCGCGCGCACCGACGGGGTCGAGGCCCGACAGGGTCTCGTCGAGGAGGAGGAGCCGCGGACGCCCGATGATGGCTTGTGCGACGCCGAGTCGCTGGACCATTCCGCGCGAGAGGTGCGCGACCCGCTTCGTCGCGTGCGGGGCAAGCCCGACGCGATCGAGCGCGGCGCGCACGCGTTCGGCGCGCTCGGGGCCGGAGAGCTCGTGCAGCGTCGCGTAGAACTCGAGGGCTTCGCGAACCGAGAGGAAGCGCGGATAGAGTGATCGCTCGGGCACGTAGGCGACGCCTGGCGGGCGGCCGAATGGCGACCGCGAGGAACCGAACCAGCTGATGGTCCCGCTGTCAGGACGAAGAAGTCCCGCGGCGCAGAGCAGGAACGTCGACTTCCCCGCACCGTTAGGCCCGAGCAGACCGAGGAGCTCTCCGGGGGCGAGCTCGAGGTCCATGCCACGAAGCGCCTCGATCGATGCTCCCCATGGCGCAACCCCTGCCCGGTACCGCTTCACCAATGCGGATGCGGTGAGTATGGCGGTCATTGGGTGAGCCTCCCCGCGGGCTGGATCCGTTGCAGCCGGACCGACGCCACGGCGAAATAGAGGAAGGGTGTGGCGAGGAGCACGAAAGGCCCGGGCGCCGGCGCGGGAGACCGGGCGAGGATCGCCCGGAACATCGTTGTCACCTGGTCGACCTGGGGGAGCAGCTCCAGCGCTCCGCGGATCATCATCGCCGGAAGGTGCGGGAGGCGGTCGAGCACCCCGGCATTCAGGACGAGCGGGAGGAACAGCACGGGGATCATCGCGACTGCGTTCGCCTTCCCCTCGAGCAGCGTTGCCAGGAGAAGCATCAGCGCGAGCCATCCGGCGAGGAACGCGGCGAGCCACGCGGTGCAGAGGAGAAGCGGACCCACGGCCGGGATCGCGATTCCATTGAAGGCGACCGGCAGCTGGATCGCCACGAGCACGGTGGTGAGCGCCAGCGTTGCCGCGGCCTGCCCGCCGAGTACCTCGAGGGGGGTGGCGTCATGACTCATCACGATCGCGTACTCGCCGCTATCGAGGTCGTCGGCGATCGCGCCGGCCGCGAGAGCGGTGAGCCCGACGACGGTGAAGCTCGTGAGCGCCGACAGCCGCGCGATCAGCGAGGTATTCTCGACGATGGCCCATGGCAGGAGCGCGAGGACGAGCGCGACGAGCACGAGGCGCGTACGCATCACCCGCCGAACGCGGAGCCGCGCCACGGCGGCGACGCGTTTCAGGGAAACCATCGGTCGCTTTGCAGCCTCGTTGGTCATGGTTCGAATCCGGCGAGGGTATTCCTGTACCGCGCTTCGTTGGTGAAGCCGACGACGAGCTGCCGTGAGCCGTCGGCGTGGAAGAGGACGAGAGTCGGGACGGAGCGAGTGCCGAGCGCGTGGAGGAGCGCCGCCGACGTGTCCACCGTCAATGGCCGGTGCAGCGCGAGCCGGGCACGGTACGCGCTGGCGTCCGCCGGCGTATCGCGCGTGGCGATCACCGCGCGAAGACCGCGCGCGAGCGCCACCGAATCGACGAGGATCGCCGCCCGCGAGCAGTGCGCGCAGTGGCTGTCGACGTAGAGGAGCGCGAAGGGGGGACGGCGGTCGGCCGCGCCGATCCCGGGAGGCCATGGGAGCTCGGCGGCCGCCGGGATTCGCGCGCCGGCGTAGCGCGGCGTCGAGATGGCGACGACGAGCCCCGCCAGTACCGCGCTCCCCAGGACGAGGAGCGCGGACAGGGCGAATCGGTGAGCGTTAGGCATGCGGCGATGCGGTCAGGCGCCGGCGCCGCAGAGGCCGGAGCGGATGATGTAGCACCAGCCGCGGATCGCGACCGCGTAGTAGTTGCTGTTCCCGCCGAAGTCGTTGTCGCAGCTCTCGACGGCCTCGATGAGGCAGTCGGCGCGCGCCGTCCGCGGGCTGCCGAGGATCGCCCCGAGTGCGAGCGCGCCTGCAAGAATGGTCTTCTTCATGGGATTTCTCCTGTTGTTCAGATCAGGCAGGTGGCGCCGTTGACGATGTAGCACCACCCGCGAGCCGACATGATGAGGGGATTGTAGCCGGTGAAGGCCTCGTCGCACGCGGCGATGACCTCGTCGAACGTGCGGCCGCCATTGCAGCTCTGCGCATGGACGGCCTGCGCAGCGGTTACCGCTGTCGCGATCGCGAGCAGCAGCTTGATACGTGTCATTGAGCCCTCCCGCGTTGGGCACGCCGGAGCTCGCGCGGAGCTCACGGCTGTTAGTTGATCATCCATGTCTTGCCATCGACCGGGCACGAGCCCGGGGGCTGCCAGTACGAGGGAAACAGGGGTTCGCAGATCGGTCCGCCGCCGGACCACGCGTCCGTCGACTGGGCCGGCGCAGCTGACAGCGCCACGGCCGAAAGAGCTGCGAGCAGGGTGAGCCGGATTCGCATGAGCGTCTCCTGTTGAGTGTCAGGCGCTCCCCCGATTCGCGACGACAGCTTACGGGCGGCGCGTCAGCAGGCCGTCACCCGATTGCCGCGGCTCGGGCCATTTGGCGGCACGCGAAGCCGCGGGTGCGACCGAGGGCGCCGACATGCGAACGGGGTCCTCGACATCGAGGACCCCGTGCGGTCGTGCAGCGCGGGTGACCGCCCAGGACTGCGGGCAGCGGCGCTACGTCGTGCGCTTCGTGTGGAAGCGCTCGATCGCGTCGACGATCGGGGCGGGACCGAAGCGGACGGGATCGGTCGCCGGAAGCCCGGTCTCATCTTCCGCGCGACGGATCGCATCACGGGCCGCCTGGTCGGACAGGTCGAAGGTGTTCAGGGCGACGGCGATGGTCTCCGACGGTCGCAGCGGCTCGAGCACGCGTTCGTGGAAGGCGATGAAATCGCGGAGCCGCGGAATCTTCACCCACGGATGGTTGTTGATCGCGGTGCGCGACGGTTGCGCGCACATGATCATCGCGTGCGGCAGCGATCCCTGCATCAATCCGTACGTGACGCCGGAATAGCTCGGATGCACCAGCGATCCCTGTCCCTCGACAAGCACGATCTCGCCCGCCTCCGCCGCATCGAGCGTCAGGCGCTCCGAGGCCCCGGCGATGAAGTCGGCGATCACCGCGTCGACCGAGATCCCCCATCCTTCGATCAGGATGCCCGTCTGGCCCGTCCCGGCGAACGCCACGCTGCGCCCGCGGGCGCGCAAGCCGTCGCGCAGCTGGAGCGACGCCGTCATCTTGCCGATGTTGCAGTCGGTGCCGACGGTGAGGATCACGGTCGATGCGACGTCGCGCACGCGGCCGGCAGCGACCTGCAGCTTCTCGGGCGGCTTGCGCAGGTCGTGAATCGCGACGCCGTGCTGGCGGGCGAGGGCGGCGAACTCGGCATCGTCGCCGATGAAGGTGTGCAACCCGCTCCACACCTCGAGGCCGCGCGTGATCGCCGAGCGCATGATGCCACGCCACGCCTCGGGAAAGCTGCCGCCGGTCGGGGCGATGCCGATCAGCAGCGCGTTAGGCTGGAACGTCAGTCCCTCTTCGACCGTCGCGACGACGGGGATGTCGCCGCCGAAGCCGATCACCTGGCTCGCGGTCTGGCCAGCGTGCCTCGAGTCGAGCACCGCGACGACGCGCTCGGGGGAATAGCGGATGCAGCCGTTCGCCGTCTTCGACGACATCGGACCGAACTGGCCCTCGGCGAGAACCAGGTATCGTAGATCGCGAGCCATTGTCGTGGAGGATCGTTCGAACGTCAGGCCTCGAGCCGCTCGCCAGCCCGACGGTTGCCACCGCGCCGGTTGGCGACGTCGGCCATCGCGGCGATCGCCCGCTCGCGGGCGGTGATCACGTCAGCGGCGGGAGCGGTGGGGAGGAGCGCATTCCCATCGGGAACGGGAACGCGAAGCACGAGGAGCCGGTCGCGGACCACGCGGCGGAATCCCTTCCCCTCGTAGATCCGGTTCATGAGGATGCGGCGGACGACGACCATCACCACCGCGAGCATCGGCACCGCGACGACGAGCCCGACGCCGCCGATCATCGTGCCGACGATGAGCACCGAGAGGATCGTCATGACGGGGGGCAGGTGCACCTTCCCCTGCATCACCTTCGGCATGAGCACGTTCCCCTCGAAGAGGTGCACGAGCACCCCCCACCCCACGACCGCCATTGCCGCGCCGAATCCGCGATCGCCGAGCATGAAGAGCGCCGGCAGCGCCGTCGAGACGAGTGTCCCGAAGAAGGGGATGACCGCGACCGCGCCGGTGACGATCGAGAAGGTCAGCCAGTAGGGCACGTGGAGGAAGTAGAAGCCGACGGCCGTGAGCAGCGCGAGCATCAGCATCGTGAACAGCTGCCCGACGATGTACTGCCGGAGCGTCGTCGCCAGGTCGGAGAGCACGTCGCGAACGAGGTCGCGGTGGACCGGCGGAAACAGTGCGATCAGGTACTCGCGATAGAACGCCGGCTCGAGGGCGAGGTAGATCGACATCACGAGCACGGAGAAGACGCTGATCGCGACGTGGACGAGCGAGAACACCTTCGGCACGAGGCCGCCGAAGGTCCCCGACACCTGCTGGTACGCGGCGATGAGCAGCTTGTGCTCGCCCGGGTGCCACATCGGGGCGAGCGCGGGGATGCGCGCGACCATGTTGTCGATCCCCTGCTCCCACAGCTCGATCTGGTGCGGGAGGACGGTCAGCAGCTCCTGCGTCTGGGCGATGACCGGCGGCACGAGCAGCCAGAACATCCCGACGATCGCGCCTAACGTTCCGAAGAGGGCGACGACGAACGCCAGCCATCGCGGCAGCCGGGCGCGGGCCTGGAAGAAGTCGGTGACCGCGCCGAGGTAGAGCGAGATGAGGATCGCGAGGAACAACAGCAGGAAAATGTCGGCCGCCCTGCCAACCATCCAGAGCAGCAGGATGGTGAGGACGACCGACGCGAGAATCGGCGCGAACCTGAAGCGCCCGGTTGTACCGGCGATCACTGGAATTTTACGTCTCGTCCTTGAGGTCTTCGATCTCGGCGTGCACGGTCTCCTCGCGCTTGTCGCTTGCCTTCCCCGTGCCGAGCTGCCGGTTGTTGTTCTGCGACGCGCCGGCGGGGAGCATCCCCATCTTCTGCTTCAGCGCGAGCAGCTGCTGGTCGACGCCGATCGCGCCGGCGCTCTTCTCCAGCCGCTTGAAGTCGCTGGCCAGCTTGTCCCCGGTGAACTCCTCGTCGATCTCGGCGCTCGCCTGGATGCGCTTCTCGGTCGAGACGATCTTGTCCTCCATCCGGGAGAACGCCTCGAACGCCGAGTTCTCGGACATCGACGACATCGTCTCGGCGATCCGCTGCTGCGCCTGCGCGCGACGCTGCCGGGCGATGAGGAGATTCTTCTTCCGCTTCGCTTCCTCGATCTTGTCGTTGAGGTCGCGGAGCGAGTTCTTGAGCTTCTCGGTCTCGTTGCGGTGCGCTTCCCAGGTCTGCTCCAGCGTCGAGCCGTGCCCGAGGTGCTCGCCGTGCCGGACCAGGGCCTGCTTGGCGAGGTCGTCGCGCCCTTCCTGGATGGCGAGCATCGCCCGCTTTTCCCAGTCCTGCGCCTGACGGTACTCCTGGTCGACCTGGTCGCGGAGGCGCTTCTCGTCAGCGATCGCCGAGGCGACCTGCTGCTTTGCCTTGACGAGCTGCGTCTTCATGTCGACGAGGATCTGATTCAACATCTTCTCCGGGTCTTCAGCCTTGGAGATCAGATCGTTGATGTTCGACTTCAGCAGCGAGGAGAGACGGTCGAGGAGACCCATATTCAGCGTGCCTCTTGAAAAGCGCCAAGCTCGCGGAGGTGCGACGCGAGCGCGAGCGTCATCCCTTCGTAGCTGGCGAGAAACTCGTCGTAGTCGAGGTGCGCGAGCTCGAGCGCCTCGGTGAGGACGATCGAATCGCGCTCGATGCCGTACGAGCCGTGCACGAGCTCCGTCGCATTGAGCTCGAGGAGCCGGTGGCTCAGCGTGGCGAGCGCCTTCGGGTCGGTTGGCAGCGCCATCACCTTCACGCGGAGCACGACCACCGGGGGTGAGTAGTTGACCACCACATCGAAGGAAAAGCTCCCCGTCGGCTTCACGATCCAGAGCCCCGGCTGGATCTCGGAGTAGCTGGTGCCTTCGGCGGCGAGCTTGTCGAGAAAGCCCTCGATCTCTTCGCGCGTCACCATCGCCTTACCCTGTTTTGAGTGTCCCATGGCTCAACCATACGGTTGACCCCGGGGGCTATGTTTCGCTTCGACACGATTTCGACGCCGACGGCGGCGCGACACCCCGATTGCGGGCCTAGGCGAAGATAACAAGGCGCGCGGCCGACCGCGCCGGTCAGCTGTACTTCCAGTTCCGCGTCTTCCCCTCGGCGAGCATCTCGATCGCCTGGCTCAGGCGGCGCTGCCGCGTCTCGTCGCGCTTCGCCTCGACGATCCACTCGATGTACTCCTTCTTGTGGCTCGGCGAGAACCCGTCGAAGGTCGCGCGGGCCTTGGCGTTCTTCGTCAGCGCCGCGGCCAGGTCGGCCGGCGGGGTCGTCGGCACTGGCTTCCGCTCGAGGCCGGGCTTCCGCACCTTCGGCGTCCTTACGCCCGCCTCGTTCAGCGCCGCGGCCTGCCGGATGTAGCCGGTCAGGACCTTCTTCCCCGGAAGGTCGGAGACTTTCGTGATCCGGCCGAACTGCCCCATCGCCTCGCGATCGGCATCGCTGCCGACGATGCGGCTCCCCTTCCACAGGTTGAATGCGGCGTGCTGCTTGAAGGCAGCCATGCCGCAGAGAATGCCGTTGTGCATGAATGCCGGCATCCTCCATTTCAACGTCTCCTCGACCTCCGGGACGGCGGAATGCACTACCTCGCGGATATGCCTGAGGATCGGCTTCGCGAAGTCAGCGGACTTCTCGATGTAGGCGTCGATGCGGGGGTCTCTCGTGCCCATCCGGCTCCGGTGGTCGCGGCTCCACGGGTGAAATCTCGCCCCCGAAGGTAACGCCCGAGGTCACGGGTGACTACCGCACCGTCACTGCGACACCACGCCGTAGTAGCGCGCCATCCAGTACGGAAGGATGTAGTCCACCCCGGGCGTCTCGACTGTTCCGACACCACCCCCGGCGAGCTGGAACGGGTTCCGCTGCCAGAGAAAATCCGTGGTGTAACGGTCGTTGACCGGGATCGGCGCGCAGGCGTACTCCCCGCATGCGGGATACTTCCCCGTGTTGTCGACGTAGTAGTCGCGCCGCGGACGCATCAGCCAGAGCGAAAGGAGGTTCACCGTCTCCGCATCGCGCACAGCGTCGGCGCCGAGGAGGCCGCGCTCGATCATGTTGAAGTGCGCGTTCTGGTGAGTCCCGGTGCAGGAGCGCAGAGCAGCGAAGGCCTGAAGGTAGAGAGTGCGGAACACCCCAGGCTCTTCGAGCCGGACCAGGTTGTAGAGATTGATGTGGTCGAGATTGAACTTGTAGTAGCTCCCGTACGGATCCTGGCACTCGGTCGCGATGGGGGCCTGCACCAGCGCGGCGTTCGCGGCGCGGAACGACTGGTAGGTGAGCGACCAGCGGGTAGAATCGACGTGGCGTCCGACCTGGAGGAAGCTGAGCTGCTGATCGGGGCGCTGGACGAAGGTCGTGCTGTACGAGCCATCGGGCATCTTCACCGACCAGCCGTTGGCGATCAGGTTGGCGAGCATCCGGCTCACGTCCTTCCGGATCTCGGCGCGAACGCGTCCGTCCGCGATCATGTCGTATGCGATGCCAAGGCCGAAGAAAACGCCGGAGTACTGGTCGCGCGAAGTGTTGCCGAGCCACGCGTACGGTTCCTTCTGGTACGTCGATTCGTAGATCCCCTCGTGCGCTTCCTCGGCGAGGATCGCGGCGGCGTACGGTG
>DASSZC010000501.1:0-6379 GCA_035702925.1 Gemmatimonadaceae bacterium
CTCGGTGTCTCCACAGACACACTGTACGACTCCAGCCCCGTTGACGTCCGGCGAACGACCCGCGACGGTGAGAGTCTCTTGAAGCTCGCCAATCAGGCGGGCTTGTCGCCCCCCGCGGCTGGAACGGGATGTGTCGCGTCGAAGGCGGCGGCTGCTTCTTCGGCGCCCTTGAAGCCGATCTTGCTGTGGGTGCCGTCGCAGAAGGGCTTCTTCGAGGAGGCGCCGCAGCGGCAGAGGGTCATCGGCTTGCCGGGCTTCGGCGTGTAGGGGATCGGGTTTCCCTCGTGATCGATCAGCGTGAACTCGCCTTCAATCGCATATGGGCCGTCCTTGCGAACCTTGATCGTGATCGACATCCAGTGACTCCAATGGTGTGCGTTAGGCTGTTCAGGCGCGGAGGTAGTCGGCCTGCCAGCTGGTGATCGCCTTCTTTACGTCCTCGCCCGTCTTCAGCTCACCGCTGAGGCAACGCTCGACGAGCGAGGCCAGCTCGGCGTCGGACGCGAAGCGCAGGCCGATCAGCTGTGAGAGATTGAGCTCGACGATCCGGCTGCGCAGGCGATCGGGAAGCAGCGCCACGAGACGGAGGCGCTGCTCGAGCCGGATGACCCGGTTCTGCACGATGAGGACCATCGTCCGCGCCGCGAGGACGCCGCTCGCCACGCCGATGGCGAAGACGAACGACCAGACCGTCGGCACGTTCGGCTCGCGGAAGGCGAGGAACGCCGTGTAGACGACGTTCAGCGAGACGATCGGGAGGGCGATGTAATGGTAGAGCGCGAAGAAGCGGCGATGATTGGCGTACGTCTGCATCCGGTCGTCGCTCATGTCGTGTCCCTGGCGAGTGGAGCGCGCGTCGAGCTCAGGAGTGCGCCGCGACCGCATCGGCCGCGTACCGCTTCAATCGGTGCACCATCGCGGTGAGCCCGGTTTCGCGCGCGGCGAGGCCGATGCCGTCCATCACCTGCCGCGCGAAGTCGTCGGGGATTCCCAGCGTCGTCTCCGGCGGCTGGCCGTTCACCGCGCTGAACAGAATCGACAGGAAGGCGGCGATGGTCGGGCTCTTTCGCGGATCGAGGTCGGCGTAGAACCACAGCTTGCCATCGCGCATCTCCGGGAACACGTCGACGCGCGTCTGGCATTCGGGTACCGTGAACGCCGTCCGGTCGAGATCGCGAAAGCGCTCGGGCAATGGCTCGAGCTTCTTCGCGTACGAGAGCAGCGCCTGCATCTTCTCCTCGCGCTCCATGGCGCGGAAGTGGCGGATGACCCGTTCGACCGAGGGAGGCAGCGACGTCATACGGTGAAGTTATCAGCCGGCGACCGAGCCGGCACCATCAACACGAACGAGGAACCACGGAATGCCAACACGCAATGCATCGGCGGTCTGGAGCGGCGGGGGCCTGAAGACGGGGAAGGGGGAGTTCAGCGGCGAGAGTGGGGTGATCAAGGGCGCGTACAACTTCAACACCCGCTTCGGCGAGGAGAAGGGCACCAACCCCGAAGAGCTCCTCGCCGCCGCCGAAGCCGCGTGCTTCAGCATGGCGCTCAGCCTCGGCCTCGAGCAGAACGGCACTCCGCCGCAGCGCATCGAGACCAAGGCCGCCTGCACCATCGCCCAGCAGGGTGGCGGCTTCAAGATCACCACGATCAAGCTCGACGTCCGCGCCAACGTCCCCAACATCGACGCCGCGAAGTTCAAGGAGATCGCCGAGAACACCAGGAAGAACTGCCCGGTCTCGGTCGCGCTGGCGGGGGTGGATATCCAGCTCAACGCGACGCTGGGGTGAAACCGCAGCCATTAGCTGTTAGCCGTTAGCCGTCAGCGACTGCGTTGACTGCAGTTGCGCCGTTGCTCACAGCTAACGGCTAATGGCTAACAGCTCACTTCGGAATCGGCGTCACCCTGTACAGCGTCGCCAGGCTCACCTTCTCCGCGCGGAAGCGCTGCAGCACGGCGAAGTTGATCGCCTGCTGCACGTTCATGTGCGTGAGGTAGTCCGGGGTCGTCACGTAGTAGACCACCTCGTACTCGAGAGAGGAGTCGCCGATCTTCTTCAGGTGGGCGCGGTCGAAGCGCACCGGCTCCTGCTGCTCGACGATCTCCTGCAGCATCCCGGGGATGCGCATCGCCAGCGCGGGATCGGTCTCGTGCGGGAGGCCGAAGGCGAGCACCACGCGACGCTCGGCGAGCCGGCGATAGTTGCGGATCCGGCTCTTCAGGAGGTCGGCGTTGGCGACGATCACCTGCTCGCCGCTCACGCTCCGCACCCGCGTCGTCTTCAGCCCGACATGCTCGACCGTCCCTTCGATGTTGTCGACCGCGATCGCGTCGCCGATGACGAATGGCTTGTCGAGGACGATCGCCAGCGCGGCGAAGAGGTCGCCGAGCACGTTCTGCACGGCGAGGGCGATCGCGATGCCGGTGATCCCGAGCCCGGCAACGAAGGTCGTCACCTTGACGCCGAGGAAGTCGAGCGTCGCGACGATGAGGATCGCGCCTAACGCGAGGCGGCCGAGGAAGGCGAAGCCCTGGACCGTCGCCACGCTCGTCCCCTCCCCGCCGCGCGTCTGCCGGTAGTGGGTGACCCAGAACTTGATCGCGCCGTTACCCCAGATCGCGACCTGGAGCATGATGCCGATGACCAGCGCCCCGTGCAGGATCGACGCGACGCCGGTGTGCAGCACCACTACCCCCTTCAATGCGACTGAGAGGGCGACGACGACGATGAACCAGTCCTTCGTCCGCCGCACGAGGTCGACCAGCAGGTCGTCCACCCACGTCGCCGTCCGCGCCGCCGCCGCGCTCAGTCGCCGCACGACGACCCACCGCACCAGCCCGAGCACGAACGCCGCGCCAATGAACAGCGCGAGCCCGGTCAGCCAGGCACTGACCGCGTTGCCCTGCCAGGTGTAGCCGAGAAAGTCGTTCATGGGGGGGAAATCTAAACTGGCCGTTAGCCATTAGCTGTGAGCTGTCAGCGAGGGCGCAACTGCCGTCGACGCAGTCGCTGCCAGCTAATGGCTAACAGCCAACGGCTGCAGTTCTATCCCGCCTGCCTAACGGCGCCCGCGCCGTGCTCGGTCTCCCACGCATCGAGGCCGTCGCAGGCGCCGCAGTTGCGGCAGCGCCAGTCCGGGTCGACGTCGGTCTCCCCGAAGTACTCGAGGATGAAGCGCGTGTAGCAGCGGGCGGTCTGGCAGTAGGAGACCATCGCGTCGAGCTTGCGGCGGTCGAGGACCCGGCGCTCCTCGTAGTCGGTCAGGTCGGCGCTCAGGTTCACCTTGAGCAATCCCGTCTGCAGCCGCTCCCAGGTGTTGCCGCGATGCTCGCGGAGCACCCCGTGCCGCTTCAGCAGCGTGAGGACGATGCGCACCTTGCGGCGCGCCACCCCCGACTGGTCGGCGATATCGGTGAGCGCGACCGGCGTGCGCTCGGGGTGCGATTCCATCACCAGCGCGACCTTCGCCGCTTCCTCGATCTCCGGATACTTCCCGCCGAGGAAGTACGACTGGATCCGCTTGTCCTCGACGCGATAGAGCAGGGTGCAGGTCGCCGGCTCGCCATCGCGGCCGGCGCGTCCCGCTTCCTGGTAGTACGCCTCGATCGATCCGGGGAGATGGTAGTGCACGACGAAGCGGATGTCCGGCTTGTCGATGCCGAGCCCGAACGCGTTGGTCGCGATCATCGCCCGCATCTCGTCGTTCATGAAGCGGTCCTGTGATTCGCGCCGCTCGGGAGCGCCGAGCTTCCCGTGATACAACCCGACGGAGTAGCGCTCCTTCAGCTGGGCGTGCAGCCGCTCCGCCTCGCGCACCGTCGCAACGTAGATGACGCCCGTCCCCGTCGCCGCGTCGAGGATCTCCTCGACGGTCTTGTCCTTCATCCCGTCGTTCACCGTGCGCCGTACCTCGAAGCGCAGGTTCGGGCGGGCGCAGCCGGTGATCGTGACGTGCGGGTCGCGCATCCTCAGCTGGCGCGCGATGTCCTGCCGCACCTCCTCGGTCGCCGTCGCCGTCAGCGCGAGCACCGGGGGACGTCCGAGTCGCTCGACGATCGAGCCGAGGGAGATGTAGTCGGGGCGGAAGTCGTGCCCCCACTGGCTGACGCAGTGCGCCTCGTCGACGACGAACAGGCTGACCGTGCGCGTCAGCAGCCGGTCGAAGAAGTCGCGATCCTTGAACCGCTCGGGGGTGAGGTAGAGGATCTCACCCTCCCCCTCGAGCACCTGGCGGCCGGTCTCCCGCGCTTCCGCGGTGCTCAGGTGCGAGTGCATCGCCAGCGCATCGACGCCCGTCGCGCGCAGCTTGTCCTGCTGGTCCTTCATCAACGCGATCAGCGGACTGACGACGATCGTCAACCCGGGGAGCATGAGCGCGGGAAGCTGATAGATCAACGATTTTCCCGCCCCGGTCGGCATCACGACCAGTGCGTCGCGCTTCTCGAGGACGGCGCGGATGGGCTCCCACTGGCCTGCCTGAAATGCATCATGGCCGAAGCGCTCACGCAGGATGGCGAGCGCTGCGGCTCGGGTTGTCGACCGAGTCATGGGCTCGACCGAAAGCAGAAATCGTTCCGGCGCCGCGCCCGCCTCGATCGGGGTGTCCCGGCTATCTTTCGTGGTGATCAAGAACACCATGAATCCCTGCCTGACGCTCCGGGCCCCCCGGAGCGACTCCTGATGCACGAGATCTACCTCGTCTGCGCCCCCGGGCTCGAGACCCTGCTCGGTGCCGAGGCGCGAGCGTTAGGCTTGCGCGTCCGCGCGGTCGAGGCGGGAGGCGTGACGGTCGACGGCGAGCTCGCCGACGTCGTTCGCGCGAATATCGGGCTCCGCACCGCGAGCCGCGTCCTCGTGCGCGTCGCCTCCTTCAAGGCGACCGCGTTCCATGAGCTCGAGCGCAGCGCACGCCGCATCGCGTGGGACCGCTTCATCGGCGCGAGCCCGGTGCGCGTCCGCGCCACCTGTCGCAAGTCGAAGCTCTATCACTCCGACGCCGTCGCCGAGCGCGTGCTCGGCGCGATCGAGCGGACGACGGGGATCGGCGATGCCATGAGCCTCGTCGCCGCGCCTTCTGCGCCGGCGGGTGCCACGAAGGCGAAGAACGCGAAGGAACCGAAGCGCACCGGCGGGGAATCGCGGTCGTTCATTCCCGCCAAGCCGACGACGGGGGCGAAGACCGCCGCCGCCCGCGCCGCGGCGAAGAAGAGCTTGGCCGCCGCGGCCGAGATGGCGGCGGCACGCCTCGAGGCCGCGAAAGCAGCCCAGGCCGCGGAATCGGGCGGCGACGCATCGGCACCGCGCGGAGAAACGAGCGACGACGAGCACGACGAGGGCGCGGGCGCGCAGCTCGTCGTCGTGCGATTCTTCCGCGACGAGTGCACGATCAGCATCGACAGCTCGGGAGCGCTGCTCCACCGCCGCGGCTACCGTCAGGCGACGGCGAAGGCACCGCTGCGCGAGACCCTCGCCGCCGCGATGCTGCTCGGTGCCGGTTGGACCGGCGACACCCCCCTGGTCGATCCGCTCTGTGGAGCGGGGACGATCCCGATCGAGGGGGCGCTGATCGCGCGGCGCATCGCGCCGGGACGTGCGCGCGCCGAGCGCGGCGAGCTCGCCATCGCGAGCTGGCCCGAGCTTCCGCCCGGGGAGATCGAGCGCCAGGTCGCGGTCGCTCTCGGGAACGAGCTCGCGTCGGCCCGGGTACCAATCGTAGGCTCGGATCGCGATCCGGGGGCGATCGAAGCCGCGACCGCGAACGCGGAGCGGGCAGGAGTGAGCGCCGACGTGCGCTTCGTGAAGCGGGTGCTCTCCGCCGCGGAGCCGGTTGGTGAAAGTCCCGGACTCCTCGTCGCCAACCCCCCGTACGGAGTGCGGCTCGGCGATGGCGCCGATGTGCGGAACATCTATGCGCAGCTCGGGAAGGTTGCTCATTTTTCCTTCCCAGGCTGGCGTGTCGGGGTACTGTCGCCCGACCGCGCGCTCGACTCACAAACGCGGCTTCCGCTGCGCCAGACGTTCGAGACCACGAACGGGGGGATTCGCGTCCGCTATCTCGTCGCGACGAGCCCCGTCGAGGTCGCGGACACCGCGGACTTCGGCCCTCAGTGAACAAGCATGTTCACTGAAATGCCGGGTTGACCGCGTGGTTCCCGCAACGGGCGCGGCGGTATCAAACTTGTAGTTAGAGGGCAGCTTGCTCGTGCCTCGCCCGGCGCCCCCGCCGGTGAACCGCGAAAATCGTAATTCCCGCACCAGCACCATCGGTTTCGTGCGCCACGGCTAGTCGCCGTGCGCACTTTGCTGTCTCGCCACCATTCAGTCAGGAGTACACCCGTGGGAGTCGGAGATCGTTTCGACGCCGCTGACGACGATTC
>DASSZC010000137.1:0-3324 GCA_035702925.1 Gemmatimonadaceae bacterium
GCGGTGGAGCGGGGGAGGGGTCGTGCACGTCGCCGTTCGCGGCGCCGCTCCCGCCGACACGCTTCCCGTCCGCGTCGAGATCGACGGCCGCACCCTTGGCCGCGGGGTCGTCGTGCCTAACGCTTCGGGGAGCGGGGAGACGGACGTCAGCGTGGCTGATCCCCCGCACGGCTGGAGCGCGGCGCGGGTGGTGTTCCCCCCGGACGAGCTGACAGCCGACGACGAGCGCTGGTTCGCGACCTGGAACGCACCGCCGCCGCGGGTCAGCTCGCGCGGCGGCGCGTTCGCCGACCGGGCGGTCGACGCGCTGATCTCGCCCGGCGTCATCGCCGCGGGACGAGAGGTCTCGGTCGCACCAGCCGATGAAATCGTCGCGCGCCCGACTCTCGCACTCGCACCACTCGAGCCGGCGCGGATCGGTGCGGCCAACCGCGCCCTCGATCGCGCCGGGATCCCGTGGCGGCTCGGCGCCGAGCGCCGCGAGCGGGCGCGGGCCCGCGGCGACGGGCTCGCCGCGGTCGACGTCCGCCGTCGCTATGCGCTCACCGCGACCGCGGCGGCGCCGGCCGAGACGCTCGCCACCGTCGCCGGAGAACCCTGGATCGTCGCTGGCGACGGCTATGTCCTCGTCGCATCGGCGCTCGACACCGCGGCGACGACGCTGCCGGCCACCGCGGAGTTCGTCCCCTGGCTGGCGCGAACGCTCAGCGAGCGATTGTCGGGGGGTGGACGCCCGGCGACGAGCATCGCACCGGGCCGCGCGGTCGCGCCGCCGATCGGCGTCGACGGTGTCGAGACCGCGGATGGCGGAAAGCTGCCGGTGACCGATTCGCTCCGGCCGTCGCGCGCGGGAGTGTATTTTTGGACGCGGGGCGGCGTACGCGTCGGCGCGGTGGTGGTGAACGGGGAAGTGGAGGAATCGGTGTTGCAGCGAATGGGAGACGACGAGATGCGGCAGCGGCTGCGGCCGGCGACGGTGACTCACGACGCCGGTGCCGCCGCGGCGGCGGCGTGGCGCGGGGCGTCCCGCCGGCCGTTAGGCACCGTCCTCCTCGCCGCGGTCCTCGCCGTCCTCCTCGTCGAGACGCTGGTCGCCGCCGCCCCGGGGCGCGCGCGGGTCGCGCCTCGCGCGACCGCCGGAGCGCGCTGATGCCGCTTCCCGCGGTGCTCGATGCAGTCGAGCGGCTCGGCGCGTTCACGCGGCTGAGCAAGTCCCTTCCCGCGCCGCGCGCCAGCGCGACGATCGCCGGGCTCCATGGCTCGAGCGACACCGTCGTCGTCGCCGCGCTCGCCCGCGCGCACCCGGGGCGGTTCATCGTCGTCACCACCGACAGCGTTCCCGAGTCCGAGCGCTGGCTCGCCGACCTCGGCGCCCTCGTCGACGACGCATCGGCGATCGCGCTCTACCCGCCGCGTGAAGGGCTCGGCGAGGCCGAGCCGCACGCCGAGGTGGCGGGGGAGCGCGTCGAGACGCTCGAGCGGATGTCGCGCGGCGCGGTGCACGTCCTGCTCACCACTGCCCGCGCGTTGCTCGAGCGAACGCGGCTCCCTCGCGCTGTGGCCGCGTCGCGCCTCGAGCTGCGTCGCGGCGACCAGTGGCGGCTCGGCGACCTCGTCGCGCACCTCGAGTCGGTCGGCTACCAGCGGGTGACGATGGTCGAGGACGTGGCGCAGTTCAGCGTCCGCGGCGGGATCCTCGACGTCTATGGATTCGGGATGACGGATCCGGTGCGCGCCGAGCTGTGGGGCGACGAGATCGCGGAGCTGCGCCACTTCGACCTCAACTCGCAGCGCTCGACGCGGGCGGCTGAGGTAGCGCTCGTCCTTCCCGTCGAGACGGCGGGGGGCGACGACGAGGAGAGCGTCGAGCGCGTCTCGATCGGATCGCTCTTCCCCCCCGACACGCTCCTCGTGCTCCCGCAGGGGACCGACCTCGCGCCCGAGCTCGAGCGGACCTGGCAGGAGGCGGCGCACCACATCGACCTCGCCCGCCGCCGCGGCGAGGACACGCCGAGCCGCGCCGAGCTCTTCGACCCGCCGGCGAGCGTGGCCGAGACCCTCCGCGCGTTAGGCACCGTGCGCGTCGTCGATCGCGCCACCGCCGACGAGCGGGCGATCATGTTTCCGCTGCAGGCCCCGGATCAGATCGACCGTGACATCAAGCGGCTTCGCCAGGTGGTCCGGAGCCCGACGCCGACGGTGATCCTCTGCGACAACGCCGGCCAGTGCGAGCGCCTCGACGAGCTGCTGAGCGAAGGGGAGTACGGGCCGTCGCCGGCGGCGCTCACCGTCGGGGTGCTGCACGGCGGCTTCGTCGTCCCGCCTAACGGCAGCGACCCGGGGCTCCGCGTCCTCACCGACCACGAGATCTTCCGCCGCGAGCGCCGCCTTCGCCGCGCCCGCCGCTACCACGCCGGCGCCGCCCTCGACGTCGCCAGCGCGCTGACTCCCGGCGACTACGTCGTCCACCTCGAGCACGGGATCGGCATCTACCGCGGGATCGTCACCACCTTCGTGCAGGAGAGCGCGATCGAGGTCGCGGTCATCGAGTACGAGGGGGGCGACCGGCTCAACGTCCCGCTCTACCGGCTCGACCAGATCGAGCGCTACCGCGCCGCCGGCGACGTCGACGACGACGCCCCGCCGCCGCGCCTCCACACGTTAGGCGGCAAGCGCTGGGGGGCGCAGCGCGACAAGACGCGCGCCGCGATCCAGGAGATGACGGTCGAGCTTCTCGACCTCTACGCCCGGCGCCACGTCGCCACCCGCCCGGCGCACGTCCCCGATACCGCGTGGCAGCGCCAGCTCGAATCGTCGTTCCTCTTCGAGGACACCCCCGACCAGCGGAAGGCGACCACCGACGTCAAGCACGACATGGAGAGCGTGCGGCCGATGGACCGGCTGCTCGTCGGCGACGTCGGCTACGGGAAGACCGAGATCGCTGTTCGCGCCGCCTTCAAGGCGGTGCAGTCGGGGCGGCAGGTCGCGGTGCTCGTCCCGACGACGATCCTCGCCGACCAGCACGCCCGCACCTTCGGCGACCGGCTCGCCGACTTCCCGATCCGCGTCGCGGTGCTCAGCCGCTTCCAGACGGCGAAGGAGCAGGCGAAGACGCTCGCCGAGCTGGCCGAGCACAAGATCAACGTCATCATCGGCACCCACCGGCTGCTCAGCGAGGACGTCAAGTTCGCCGCGTTGGGCCTCATCGTCATCGACGAGGAGCATCGCTTCGGGGTGAAGCACAAGGAGCGGCTCAAGCAGCTGCGCCTCGAGACCGACGTCCTCACCCTGACGGCGACCCCGATCCCGCGCACCCTGCACCAG
>DASSZC010000428.1:0-6091 GCA_035702925.1 Gemmatimonadaceae bacterium
CTGCTCGATGTCGCCGAGGAGGTCGGCGACGTCCTCGACGCCGCAGGAGAGCCTGACGATGCCGTCGGTGATGCCCAGTGCGGCGCGGCGCTCGGCCGGGACCGACGCGTGGGTCATCATCGCCGGGTGCGAGATCAGCGACTCGACGCCGCCAAGCGACTCGGCGAGCGAGAAGACCTTCACGCGCGAGAGCACGGTCGCCGCCCGCTCCTTCGTCCCGACGTCGATCGATATCATGCCGCCGAAGCCACTCATCTGCTTCTTCGCGAGCGCGTGCTGCGGGTGGGACGGGAGCCCCGGGTAGATGACGCGCTCGGCGCCGAGTCGCTCGGAAAGCCAGCTCGCGATCTTGCGACCGTTCTCGTCGTGACGTGGCATCCGGAGGTGCAGTGTCTTCGTTCCGCGCAGTGCGAGCCAGGAGTCGAAGGGGCCCTGCACGGCGCCGGCGGCGTTGTGGATGAACTGGAGGCGGGTCGCGAGGTCGTCGTCCTTCACGACGGCGATCCCGCCGATCATGTCGCTATGTCCGTTGAGGTACTTCGTCGTCGAGTGAAAGACGATGTGCGCGCCGTGCTCGAAGGGGCGCTGGAAGAAGGGCGAGGCGAAGGTGTTGTCGACGATCAGGTACGCGCCCGCCTTCGTCGCGACCTGGGCGGCGGCGGCGAGGTCGGTGATCCGCATGAGCGGATTGGTCGGCGTCTCGACGAGGATGGCGACCGTCTTCGCGGTGACCGCGTCGGCGATGTGCTGGGGATCACGGGTGTCCACGTAGCTGAACGAGAGCCCCATGTGCTGCAGCAGGCGATCGAAGAGGCGAAAGGTGCCCCCGTAGACGTTCTCGCCGCAGACAATGTGATCGCCAGATTTGAAAAGCTTCATGATCGAGTCGACGCAGGCGACGCCACTCGCGAAGGCGAAGCCATGGCGTCCGCCCTCGAGAGCGGCGACATTTCGTTCGAGCGCCTCGCGCGTCGGATTCTTGCCGCGCGCGTACTCGTAGCCCTTGTTCTCGCCTAACCCGTCCTGGACGTAAGTCGAGGTGAGATAGACCGGCGTCATGATCGCGCCGGCGAGCGGCTCGGGGCGCTGACCAGCATGAATGGCGCGGGTGCCGAAACCGGAGGCGAGATCGTCTTCGAAGACGCGGGTCATGCCGATGCTCTGTGAAGGGTTGGACGGAAAGCTAATGTCGCCGCCGGGCCGAGGGGAGAGAATTCGAGGATGCTGAAGTGGAAGCTGAAGTGGATGCACAGTCGATGAGCGTCGAAGCAGGGGCGCGTAGATGCCGCTGAACACAGCGTCGATCGCAGCGGAGGCCCCGCGCTGCCTCGTCGTCGACGACGAGCCGCGGCTGCGGCAGGTGCTCGTGCACCTGATGCAGAACGACGGCTTCTCCTGTCGTGAGGCAGGGAACGGCGCGGAAGCGCTGGCGGTGCTGCAGAAGGAATCGATCCCGCTCGTCCTGTCCGACCTGCGGATGCCGCAGATCGACGGAATCGAGCTGCTGCGCCAGACGCGCGCGCGCTATCCGGACACCGCGGTGGTCATGATCACCGCGGTCGCCGATGTCGAAGTCGCCGTCAGCTGCCTGGCGATGGGCGCGATGGACTACCTCACCAAGCCCTTCCACCTCGAGGAGGTGCGGGCGCGCGTGTCGCAGGCGCTGGAGAAGCGGCGCCTGATCCTCGAGAACCGCGACTATCAGGACCGGCTCGAGGAGCGCGTCGCGGTGCAGGCGCGCCGTCTGGAAGACCTCTTCCTGGCGAGCGTGCAGTCGCTGGCCGAGGCGCTCGAGGTGAAGGACCCGTACACGCGCGGACACTCGATCCGCGTGAGCCACTACTCGTCGGCGATCGCGCGCGTGCTCAACCTCGACACCGACGTCGTGCGGCAGATCGAGCTTGGCGGCCAGGTGCACGACATCGGCAAGATCGGCGTGCGGGAGGCAGTGCTCAACAAGCCGGGACCGCTGACCGACGAGGAATACGCCCACATCATGACGCACCCCCTCGTCGGCTGGCGGATCCTCGGCCCGCTGCTGAGCGAGGCGCCGCTCTCGCTGAGCATCGTCCGCTCGCACCATGAGCGGTGGGATGGCCGGGGGATGCCTGACGGCCTCGCCGGGGCCGACATCCCGCTCGAGGCGCGGATCACCGCGGTCGCCGACTCGTACGACGCGATGACCAGCGGCCGGCCCTACCGGCTGGCGCAGCTCACCCCGGCCGAGGCGGTCGAGGAGATCCGGGGAAACAGCGGGAAGCAGTTCGATCCCGCCATCGTGCAGGCTTTTCTCTGCGCCGTGGAGAGCGGAGGAATTCCCGCCTAACGCGCTGGGGCGACCTCGATCGTCGCCGGCTGCTTGTAGGCGCTCAACCGCTCCTCGCACCAAGCCTTGACCTGCTGCTCGGTGACCGATCCGGTCACGGCGAGGGCGATGGCGTTCTCGTGGGCGGGGTCGCGGACGGCGCTGACAGCGGCCGAGGTGACGCCGGGGAGCTCGCAGACCGCGGCCTCGATCTCGCGAGGATAGATGTTGAACCCGTTGCGGGTGAACATCGCCTTGACCAGCCCACGAAAGGCGACGGTGCCGTCGGGCCAGCGGAGGCCGAGATCCCCGGTACGCAGCCAGCCATCGCGCACCTCCAAGCCGAGGGGCGGCGCCGCGTCCCGGTCGTGGAGGTAGCCGGCGAAGACGATTGCCCCGCGGACGCAGATCTCCCCCGTCTCGCCGTCGGCGAGCGGGGCGAAGGTCGCGACGTCGCGTATCGAGACCTCAACCCCGGGGAAGGGGGTGCCTAACGTTCCGCGCGCGTTAGGCGCGTCGAACCGGTTGAACAACGCGACCGGGGAGGCCTCGGTCAGCCCATAGCCCTGGCGGAGCTCGATGCCGGTGGTCTCGAGCCACCGGTCCTGGACCGCCGGGTCGAGGGGTGCACCGCCGGAGATACAGAGGCGAAGGGCGCCGGACCGGAACGGCGTGCCACGGCGTTCGATCGCCGACAGGAGGGCGGTGAACATCGCCGGCACGCCAACGAACATCGTAATCCCCCCTTCGAGCAGGTCGATCGCCGAGCTCGCGCGAAAGCGCTGTACGGTCGTCACCCTGGCGCCGGCGAGCAGCGGCGAGATCGCCGTCGCGACGAGGCCGAAGAGGTGCGAATAGGGAAGGGCGGCGAGCACCCGGTCGTCGGCCGTGATGCCAGCGACATCGATCGTTCCCCGCGCGCTCGCGAGAAGCCCGCGATGAGTGAGGATCGCGCCGAGCGGGCGGCCACGCATCGCGGAGGTGTAGACGATCGCGGCTTCTTCGGAACTGCCGGGAGCGGCGGCGTCCCCCTCGAGCTCGAACGCGAAGTGCGATCCCAGGTCGACGGTCCGGGTCGACCCGCCGGCGATCACGGTCGCCGAGCGCGGTGCGTCGTCGAGGAGGACGCGCGGAAGGTCAGGCGGGAGACGGCCGGCGAGCGCCGAGATCGTGAGCACCGCCCCAACGTCGGCATCGCTGACCTGGTAGGCGAGCTCGCGCGGCGCGGCCAGTGGATTCATCAGCACCGCGCCGCGGCCCTCGCTGGCGGCGAGGGCGAGGAGGTAGGCAGGCGATGGCGGGAGAAGGATCCCCGCGCGCCGGCCGGCGAGCGCGCGCACGAGGGGCGCGGAGCGCTGGAGCAGGGTGAGCCCCGCGGCGACGAGCGCTGCAGCCGGTATGTCGTCGATCGAGCCGCCGCGCGAGGCGGCGGCGAGCGGAAGCAGCGCGAGCGGGTCGGTCACCGCCTGAAGTTAGCGGTCAGATCGCGAAACGGGACATGGCTGATTTCAGCCGCGACGCGATCTCGGCGAGATGCTGGCTCGACTCGGTGACATGACTCATCGAGGCCGTCTGCTGCTGCACGACCGCGCTGACTTCCTCCGAGGTGGAGGCGTTCGTCTCGGCGACCGCGGAGATGGCCTCGATCTCGCGCGCGAGCCCTTCGGCCTCGCCGCGCTGCGACTCGGCCGCCTCGACGATCTGGGCGACGGAGCGGCGGCTCTCCTCGATCTCGCGACCGATCTGGGTGAGCGCCGCGGCCGACGCGCGAATGACCTCGGCACCGTTGTTCACGCGGTCGCTCACCTGGGTGATGCGTTCACCGGTGCGCAGCGACGCCGTGCGCATCTCGCCGGCCAGCTTGCGGATCGTGTCGAGCGCTCGCGCGGTCTCGCCGGCGAGCTTCCGCACTTCATCGGCGACGACCGCGAACCCCTTGCCATGCTCGCCGGCGCGAGCCGCCTCGATGGCGGCGTTGAGGGCGAGCAGGTTCGTCTGGCGCGCGATCGCGGCGATGGTGTCAGCGACCTTTCCGATGCGTTGCGACTTCTCGCCGAGCTCCTCGACAGCGGGCACCGTCTCGTTGGTGACCTCGGTGATCGCGCCCATGCTGTCGAGCGCTTCCTGGGCCGAGGCGACGCCGCGCTGCGCGGAGAGGGTCATCGTGTCGGCGGCCGCCTGCGCGGTGCGGGCGTGAGCGACGGTCTCCATGGCGCGCTCGACGACGCGCGACGAGACGCCGACGACTTTCGCGATCCCCTCGGTCTGCACCGCGGCAGATTCGGCGATCGAGTGCGCCGCGGCGGCAACCTCCTCGGTGGAGGCGCTCATCTCCTGCGCGCCTGACGCGAGCTGCTCGGCGGTTGCGGCGACCTCCGTCGCGCCGACCTCGAGGTCGCGGACGAGCCCCGCGAGGCTGTGGGTCATCTTGCGGAAGGACTCGGCGAGCGATCCGATCTCGTCGTTGCCACGGAAGGCGAGGTCGTTGCGGAGCTGGCCACGGGCGACCGCTTCGGCGTGCTCGGCGACCATCTCGACTCCGCGCGTTAGGCGACGGGCGGCGAGGTCGGCCCCGACGAGCACGAGGAGGAAGGCGAGGGCCGGATAGACGGCGAACTTGAGGAGCCGGTCGCGCAGGTTGGCAACGATGTCATCGGTCCGCATCATCGTGACCACGTATCCAGCGGTGCTGCCGCCCGCGTGGGTGACCGGCGCGACCGCCACGATCATCGTGCCGGCGGCTTCGTCCCGGACGCGGGTCCAGGCGGCGTGGCCGTGCTCCATCGAGTCGGCAAGCGCCGGGGGAGGGGTCCAGCGGGTGTTGTACTGCGGCTGGCCCGCGGCCCACGAGGAGTGCATGAGATAGCGGTAGCGTCCACCTTCGCGGCGCAG
This sequence comes from Gemmatimonadaceae bacterium, assembly GCA_035702925.1. GTDB lineage: Bacteria > Gemmatimonadota > Gemmatimonadetes > Gemmatimonadales > Gemmatimonadaceae > JABFXC01. The sequence continues at coordinate 5,198 of DASSZC010000428.1, forward strand.
CACCGCGAGCCCGTTCGCGAGCTGGCTGACGTCACCGCCATTCGCCGCCCAGAGGCGCTTGAGCATCGCGCGTCCGTACGCGAAGGACGAGCCGTCGCGTCCATTGGGACCGGCAACCTCGTCGAGCGTGTCCGCTGGAAGCATCGCGGCGGTCGTCCGCGCGATCGCGAGCAGCCGGCGCCCGTGCGCCTCGGAGAGCTCCTGTTCCGAGGAGCGATAGAGGGGAACGAGAACGAGCAGCAGGGTCACGACGACCGCGCCGGCGCTGAGGAGCGCAAGCTTGGCGCGAAAGGACCAGGTATTCGACCGGCTGGCGTGCTGCACGAAGGGCGCGGCGTTCGGGGGGAGGGCTGCAGCGGAAAGACGCAGTCGTGGGCCCTGAAGTAAAACGCTCGCGATACCGATCGGGGGTGTCACGGGAGGGGGCCGCGGGCGATTATTAGCCATCACGAACCGGTACGGAGGCGTCGATGTACGAAGGGCTGATGGTGAGCGTGTCAGGGGTGCGCGGACGCGTCGGCGAGGCGCTGACGCCGGAGATCGTGGCGAAGTTCGCCTCGGCGTTCGGCGCATGGGCGCTGGCTGCCGGACGGTCGAAGCTGGTTGTCGTCGGGCGCGACAGCCGCGTCTCCGGCCCGATGTTTCATCGAATCGTCGTCGGCTCGCTGCAGTCGGTGGGCGCGACGGTGGTGGACATCGGGATGGCCACGACCCCCACCACGCAGCTCGCCGTCGAGCACCACCACGCCGCGGGCGGCGTCATGATCTCGGCGAGCCACAACCCGATCGAGTGGAACGCCCTCAAGTTCATCGCGGCGACCGGGCTGTTTCTCGACGCGACCGAGGGCGCCGAAATGCGCGCCTCCATCGAGAAGGGCATTCCCCGGGCGATGT
>DASSZC010000078.1:0-4826 GCA_035702925.1 Gemmatimonadaceae bacterium
GTGCTGGTCTTCCCATTGCTCCCCGTCACGCCGATCACCGGCTTCCCCCACGCGCCGCGCCGGTGCCGGCCGAGCGCGCCTAACGCGTGAAGGGTGTCGTCCACCGCGTAGACCGGGACCGTCAGCCCCGCCGCCCGCCGCGCATCGGAGACGACGAGCCCCGTCGCACCCTTCGCGACCGCGTCGGCGAGATGGTCATGGGCATCGTGGTTCTCGCCGCGCAACGCGACGAAGAGCGCGCCGGGGGCGATCGTGCGGGTGTCGGTGCTCACGCTGGTGAAGGCAGTGCTCCCGCGCGGCAAGTCGCCGCGTGCGTGACCGGCGAGGGCATCGGCCACCTCGTCCATCGTCCAGGTGAGCCGCTTCATCGCGTTCCCGCTGTCAGTTCCTGCACGATTTCCTTCTCGTCGAAGTGGAGTTTGACGGTGCCGCGCACCTGGTAGGTCTCGTGGCCCTTCCCGGCGAGGACGATCACGTCGTCGGCGCCGGCGATGGCGAGGGCGCGGGCGATCGCCGTCCGGCGATCCTCGACGCGCTCGTGCGGGCGGCGCCCCATCCCCGCCTCGATCTCGTCGAGGATCCGCTCCGGATCCTCGGTCCGCGGGTTGTCGCTCGTCACGATCGCGACGTCCGCCATCCTGCTGGCGATGTCGCCCATCACCGGCCGCTTCCCCTTGTCGCGGTCACCGCTGCAGCCGAAGACGACGATGAGCTTTCCGGTGGCGAAGGGGCGGACCGCGCCTAACGCGCGCTCGAGCGCGTCGGGGGTGTGGGCGTAGTCGCGAAGGACCGCCGGGGTGTCGTGCAGCAGCTCGAGCCGCCCCGGCACCTGCGGCGCGCGCGACAGCCGCTCGGCGATCGTCGCTGTCGGCACGCCGACCGCGCTCGCCGCCCCGGCGGCGGCCAGCGCGTTCGCGACGTTGAAGTCGCCGATGAGGGGGAGCGTCACCGGCGCCCGCTCGGCGCCGATGGCGAGCGTCCACTCGCTGCCGCGCGGACGATAGCGCACGTCGAGCGCGCGCACGTCGGCGTCGCCCCCGGCGGCCGAGAAGGTCAGGCGCTTCGGTGCCGGCGGGAGCTGGTTCCACGCCGCGTCGTCGGCGTTGACGACCGCGACCCCCCCCGGGGCGAGGAGGCCGACCAGCAGCGCCTTCGCCGCGAGGTACTCCTCCATCGTGCCGTGGTAGTCGAGATGGTCGCGAGTGAGGTTGGTGAACACCCCGGCCGCGAACACCAGCCCCTCGACCCGGTGCTGGTGCAGCGAGTGCGACGAGACCTCCATCGCGACGCGCGTCACCCCGCGGGCGACCAGCTCGGCGAGCACCCGCTGCAGCTCGATCGGGCCGGGGGTCGTCAGCCCGCCGCCCCCCTCGAGGGGCTCGCCGGCACTGCCGACGAGGATGCCTAACGTTCCGATCGAGGCGGCGCGGCCGCCGGCGCCGTCGAGCAGGTGGCGGAGTAGCCCGACCGTCGTCGTCTTGCCGTTGGTCCCGGTGACGCCGACGATCTCCACCTTGCGCGCGGGATCGCCGTGGCGGACCGCGGCCGCCGCCGCCGCGGCGCGACGGGCGTCGTTGACGACGATCACCGGCAGCGTCGTCCGGTTCTCGTCCTCGACGATCGCCGCCGGTGCGCCCTGCGCCTCGACGGTCGGGAGATAGTCGTGGCCGTCGCGGACGGAGCCGCGCACGGCGACGAACAACGTTCCCGCATTCGCCGCCCGGCTGTCGTCGGTGACACCCTCGATGCGGGCGGGGAGATCCCCGCGCACGCGCACCAGCAGCCCAAGCTCACGCAGGCGATCGGTGATCGCCCTCAGTTCGGTGCTCATCGTCGCCTGTTGGTCAGTCGTCGTAGAAGAGTCGCACGATCGTGCCGCGCCGGACGCGCGCGCCGGCGGCTGGCGCGGTCGTGCCTGACGGTCCGCGTTCGAGCTGGACGCGCAGTCCGGCGCTGTGGAGCTTCGCCACCGCCTCACGCAGCACCATCCCGTGGACGTCGGGGATCGCGACCGAGGCGCCTGGATGCGGGGCGCCGGCGACGGGTGCGTCGATGGCGACGACCATCGGCACCGATCCCGCCGCCGAATCCGTCGCTGCGCTCTCCGCCGGGGTCCTCGCCGCCGGCGCCTTGCGCAGCTCGCTGCTCGCCAGCGCCCCCCGGTCGAGCGCCGCGTCGCGTGCCGCCAGCGCCGCCTGGAGCACCGCGCGCGTCACCGGCGCGGCTGTCACCGCGCCGTAGCCCTTCGCCGGGTCGTCGAGCTTGACGAGGATCACGTACTGCGGCGCATCCGCCGGGAAGAGCCCGATGAACGACGCGTAGTACTTGCCTAACGCGTAACCGCCGCCGGCGTTCAGCCGCGCCGTCCCGGTCTTGCCGGCGACCGCGAAGCTGGTGAGGTCGGCCTGCATCCCGGTCCCCTTCTCCACCGCCTCGCCGAGCATCCCGCGCACCCGCGCCGCGACTTCGGGCGACACCACGCGCCTGACGACGCGGCGCTCGTGGCGGTAGAGCACCTGCCCCTCGGCGCTGCGGATCTCGCGGACGAGCGCGGGCTCGAGCAGCTCGCCCCCGTTCGCGATCGCCGCGTACGCCGCCGCCAGCTGGAGCGGGGTGACCGCGACCTCGTAGCCCATCGCCAGCGAGGCCGCCGACATCTTCGACCACTCCTTCGGCGTGCGGAGCGTTCCCGCGGCCTCCGTCGGGAAGGGCAACCCCGTCGGGGTGCCGAAGCCGAAGTCGCGCAGCGCCTCGTACTCCTCGCCGGGTGTCAGCCGCTGCGCGAACTGCGCGATCCCGATGTTGCTCGACACCCGGATCACGTCGCGCAGCGTGAGCTTCCCCATCCCCTTCTCGACGTCGTTGATCGTCCGGCCGAAGATCGTCCACGTTCCGCCGTAGGTGTCGACGCGGTCCCCGGCGCGGACCACACCACGCTCGAGGAGCGCGGCGCCGACGAGGGGCTTCATCGTCGACCCGGGCTCGAAGGGCTCGCTGATCCCGGTGACACCGTTTCGCCCGGCGCGCGAGCTGGCCATCGCCAGCAACGCGCCGTCGTGCGGGTCGAGCACGACGATGTCCCCCCCGCTCGCCCCGAGCTGCGCCACGGCGTCGGCCAGCGCCCGCTCGCAGATCTCCTGCAGCTCGTGGTTCAGCGTCAGCGTCACCGAGCGCCCCTTGGCGGGGGCGACCCCCGGATCGTTAGGCGCCTCGAAGCTCCGCCCTCGCGCGTCGCGCAGCAGCATCGACGACCCGGCCGTGCCGCGAAGCAGCGAGTCGAGGGAGAGCTCGATCCCGTCCACCGGCTCCCCTTCGCCGTTCACGTGGCCGATCAACCCGCGCAGCCCCGGTGATAGCGCGTACACGCGCTCGGACACCGGCTCGCTGTACACCCCGCGCAGCGGGACCGCGCGCGCGACCTCCGAGGGGAGGAAGCGGCCGGGGATGATCACCCACGCCCGCGACCTGTCAGTCGTCCGTGCGATCGCCTCCTGCGGAACCCCGGCCGCCGCGAGGGCGCGACGAAGCACCGCCGGTTCCCGAACCTCGCGCGGGGCGACGGCGAGGCGCAGCATCTCCCGGCTCTCGGCGAGCCGCTCGCCCGTCGCATCGAGGACGTCGCCGCGCGGCGCGGGCACCGGCGCGTCGGTGAAGTGCTGGCGCTCGGCGCGCGCCGCCCACGCGTTCCCCTGCCAGAGCTGCACCCAGGCCGCGCGCCCGATGAGGGCGGCGGCGAAGCCGAGCAGCGAGAGGTTCACCGCGCCGAGGCGGCTGATCCGACGCATCGCCGCCGCCTAACGCTGCCGCTCCCGCGGCGGGCGCGGGAGGATGACGACCTGGCTGTCGGTGGGGACGTGCATCTGCAACCTCTGTTCGACGATCGGGGCGAGCCGGGCGCGGCTCGACAGGTCGCGGATCTCGCTCTCGAGCTGCGCGCGCCGCGCCTCGAGCTGCACGCGCCGCTTGTCGAGCTCCGCGAGCTCGCGCGACCGCGCGATCCCGTAGCTCCTTCGCCAGATGACGCCCGTGGCCACGAGGAGGAAACCGACCAGCAGCAGCGCAAGCTGGCGGCCGCGCCCCCCCTTCCGCCCCGTCCTCCGAGCGGCGCTGCGGGCGGGAGGGCGCTCGCCTACCCGCGCCGGGCCCTTTCCGGACTTAGCCGCCATGGCGATATCCCCGGAGCCGCGCGCTCCGCGACCGGACGTTGCGCCGTGTCTCCTCCGGGCCGGCGACCATCGCCTTCCGCGTGAGCAGGGCGCCGAGTGGCTTCCCCCGGCAGGTGCAGAAGGGCTGCTTCGGCGGGCAGATGCACGCCGTGCTCCAGTCGCGGAACGCATTCTTGACGATACGATCCTCGCCCGAGTGGTAGGCGATGACGGCAAAGGTCCCCCCCGGCGCGAGGCGGTCGCGCAGCGCGGGGAGCCCATGTTCGAGGTCGCGCAGTTCGCTGTTCACGGCGATGCGCACCGCCTGGAAGATCCGCGCGAAGTCGCCGGCGTCGGTTCGCGCACCGAGGGCACCGCGGATCGCGTTCACGAGATCGTCGCTCGTCGTGAAGGGTCGGGTCGCGCGCCGCCGCACGATCTCGCGCGCGAGCCGCCCCGCCTTCGGCTCGTCGGCGTACTCGCGGAAGATCCTCGCCAGCTCCTCCTCGCGCTCGTCGGCGAGCAGCGTCGCCGCGTCGGCCTCGGCATCGTTGCCCATCCGCATGTCGAGCGGTGCGCCCTCGCGAAAGGAAAAGCCGCGCTTCTCGTCGTCGAGCTGTCGCGACGAGACACCGAGATCGAGTACGATCCCGTCGAAGACGATGCCATCGAGCGCGCTGA
>DASSZC010000086.1:0-7278 GCA_035702925.1 Gemmatimonadaceae bacterium
GACCGCGACCCCTGCTCGCGGCGGGGCGGCGCCGCATGCGCTGCTCGCGAGCACGGCGATCGCGGCGATCCCTCGCCGGGCTCGCAGCGCAATCCGCTGGTCGCCGAGAGTTGACGGAGCGAGCGCGTCGCCCATTATCCCTGCGTGCGTTCCCTGCTTCGCCATCTCGCGGCTGCCGTGCTCCTGCTCTGGCTCGTGGTCACGGTGGTGTTCGTGCTCGCGCGCTCGGCGCCGGGGGACCCGGTGCTGCAGCTCGTCTCGCCGACCGCCAGCGCGAGCGAGATCGCGAGCGCGCGCACCCGGCTCGGGCTCGACGCGCCGATCGCGGTGCAATATGCACGCTGGACGCGAGGTGTGCTGCGCGGAGACTTCGGCACGAGCATCGCCACCGGCCGCAGCGTGCGTGCCCTCCTTGCCGATGCGCTCCCGGTGTCGCTCTTCCTCGGTGGCGTCTCGCTGCTGCTCTCCTTCGTGATCGGGGTCGCCATCGGGTCGGCGCAGGCGCGGCGCGCGGGGTCGCGCTCCGATCTCGCCCTGACGATGGTGACGACGGCTGTCGCCGCGGCGCCCGCGTTCTGGCTCGCCCTCGGACTCATCGCGGTGTTCACCTATGGCGCGGCGCGACTCGGCTTCCCCGCGTTCCTTCGCCTCCCCGCGTTCGGGTTGCATGCACCGAGCGGCGCACCGTCAGGCGTGGCGTGGCTTTTGGACCTGCTGCGGCACGCGGCGCTTCCCGTCGGCGTGCTGACCGCGATCGGTGCCGCCGGGATCGCGCGTTATGCACGATCGGCATTGCTCGACGTCGTCGGCACCGACGCGATTCGCGCCGCCCGCGGTCGCGGGCTCACCGGCGCGCGGCTGGCCGCGCACGTCCTGCGGATCGCGCTGCCCGGGCTGATGGTGCTGTTCGCGCTCGCCCTTCCGGGGACGATCGCCGGGTCGGTGTTCGTCGAGAGCGTGTTCGCCTGGCCCGGAATGGGCCGCGCGATGACGACGGCGATCATCGCCCGCGACATCCCCGTCGTGCTCGGGTCGACGGTGCTCTACGGCGCGGCGGTGATCGCGGCGAACCTGATCGCCGACCTCGCCCTTCCCCTCGCCGATCCGCGCCTGCGGTCGGACGCTCCGTGACGCCGCTGCGCTCGACCCGCCTCTCGACACGCATCGCTATCGCCGTCGTCGCGGTCGTGGCGGTGGCGTCGATCGCCGCGCCCTTCCTCGGCGCGCGGGCACCGGCGGCGATCGGCGACGTGGTCGGCGCGCGGCTGCTCGCCCCCCTCAGCCGCGATCCCGCGGGCGGCTTTCACCTCTTCGGGACCGACCGGCTCGGCCGCGACCTCCTCGCGCGAACGCTGCTCGCCGGCCGTATCTCCCTCGCCGTCGGGATCGCCGGTGCGCTGCTCGCCGGAGCGTTAGGCGTCGGCGTCGGCGCGATCGCCGGGTGGCGGCGCGGCGCACCCGACCGGCTCCTGATGGCGCTCACCGACGCCCTGCTGGCGATCCCTCGCCTCGTGCTCCTCCTCCTCTGCGTCGCGCTCTGGGAGCCGAGCCTGCGCACGGTGGTGATCGTCCTCGCCGCGACCGGATGGATGGGAATCGCCCGGCTGACGCGGGCCGAGGTGGTCGCCGCGCGCGGCAGGCCGTACGTCGACGCGGCACGCGCGCTCGGGGCCCGGCCCGCCCGGACCCTCTGGCGCCACGTCCTGCCTAACGCGCTGGGCCCGGCGCTGGTGGCGACGGCGATGGGGGTCGGGAGCGCGATCATGCTCGAGGCCGGGCTCTCCTTCCTCGGTCTCGGGGTGCAGCCGCCGGCGGCGAGCTGGGGGAACATGATCGCCGCCGGGCGCGACGTCGTCGTCAACGCCCCGTGGGTCTCGCTCGTCCCCGGACTGGCGGTAGTGATCGTGACGATGTGCGCGACGATCATCGGCGACGCGGTGCGCGACCGGCTCGCGGGGAAGCGCCCGGTCGTCGCTCAGCGGACGAGGATCGTCACGACCTCGCCCGGCGCGGCGGTGAATTGAACGGCGTCGGCCCGCGGCTGCAGCGGGTCGCCAAGGGTCTCGTCGAGCCGCGCCCGGACGGCGTGGGTCACCGGACGCTCGAAGCGCCAGACACCTTCGACGGGGACGTCGAGCAGGTTCACGCAGCGGACGACCGTCCACCCCGGCTGCTCGGCGGCCTTGCACGCCGAGAAGGCAAGGCCGTCGCCGAACAGCTCGACCCCGCGCGTCGGCGCGGGGATGCCTAACGCGGAGCGAAGGGTCGCACCGCGGAGTGGCAGCAGGACATCATCCGCGGCCTGCTCGACTTCGCAGATCGTCGCGTCGGTGCGCGTGTCGTGCAGGAGCAGCGCGAACCGGGCGGAGAATGGCCCGAGCGACTGCGCAGCGGGAGTCGGTGCCGGCCAACCGGCGTGCCCCGGGCGCTCGGGAAGGTCGTCGCGCGAGAGCTCACCGACCGCGCGCAGGAGCGTGACGCCGATGCGGCCGTCCGGTCGCGCCTCGTATTCGGCGAGTCCGTCCGAGTACAGCGTCGCGCCGGCATATTCGGCGAACAGCGACACATAGCGATGCAGTGGCGCCGTCGTCGGCGGGGTCTCGGCGACGCGGTCCTCCGGAGGCACGTCGAGTGGAATCCGCCTGACGGGACCGAACGCCGCGTCGGCCCAGCTTTCGCCGTTCTCGACGCCGGTTGCGAGGAAGAATCGAAGGCGGTGATCGCGACCGCGATTGATCCCGCGTACCGCGACGCGGACGAAGCGCGCGCCCGCGTCGAGCGAGACCGTGACCACAGCCGCGGCCACCCCCGGGAGATCGTACTCGACCGCGACGCTGCCGCGCAGCGGTCCCCGAGCGGCGACGCGCGGATTCGCGGCGCGCAGCTCACGCGTCCTGTCGCGAAGCGACGCGGTGTAGAGATCGCCGCGGTCGGTCCGGTCGCCGAGGGCGAGTAGCGACTCGATGGTGCGGCCGGTCCGGCGGTCGTGCAGGGTGAGCGCACCCTCCGCATCCCATTCGATGCGCAGCAGCTCGTTGTCAATGAAGTTGTCGCCGACGGTTACCGGCGCGACGTCCTCGGGGAGCGGGACCGGTGCGTGCGCCCCGGGGGAGAGAGGGAGCGATCGCGTCCCGTACCCCGCGACTTCGTCCACCCAGACGAGTGCGCGCGACACCGCGACGCGGTCGGCGTCCGGGTAGTGGCGCGCGCTCTCCGTGAGGTCGGTGCCGAGCGACGAGGCGAGCACCTGCAGCTGCGCGGCGTGGAAGCGATCGCGCAGCGTGAATGGCGCGCCGATCGCATCGCGATCCTTACGCGCGGCGCGCGCGGTCTCGCGGTGAATGCGTCCCGATCCCGGCCCGACGGGGACGTCACGGACGAAGCTCGCGACGCGAACCTCGGCGACCCCGCGGCGTGGACGCGGAGCCGCGTTGCGGACGACGACGACTGGGGTCCACTCGGCGCGCCGCTCACGCGCACTCACCGGATCGTGGCCGATCACGTCGAGCAGTGCGTCGTCGCGGATTCCGCGCCCCTGGGCGAGGACGTCGGCGAAGCGCGCATCGACGGCCCGGGCGACCGCGTCGATGGAACAGCCGCAGAGCGAATCGTGCGGGTGACACTCGAGCAGCGTCCGCCACGCGGCGCGGAGGAGGGCGCTGCGGTCGACCCCTGCGTCGCGCGCGGCGAGCGCTGCCCACGGTTCGGCCTCTCGCACGAGGAGCCGCTCGGCGGTGGCATTGCGGCGCTTTTGCGCGGCGCGGCTGGCAAGCGTTCCCTGGAGGGTCCAGGTGTAGCCGTAGGAGTCGCGCAGCTCCCCGCTGATCTCGGGGAGCCTTCGCTTCGCGGCGCGCGCCGCGAGGAGCCTGGCGAAGCTGCCCAGCGAGGAGCGCTGCACCGTGTCGTCCCCGGCGACGGCGATCAGCGCGTCCACCGCCTCGCGATGCTGGCGCTGGCGCGCGTGATGGTCGGCGCCATGCGGGAGCAGGGCGAGGCGGAGCGTGGCGCGAGGAGCGAGGATCGACCGGAGCCTGGTCCAGCGCTCGCTCACCGCGCGCCCGGCTACTGGCAGCGAGGAGCCGAGCTCGTAGCCGTCCGGGGCGAGATGGTACAACAGCACCTCGTCACCGTTAGGCGCGCCCCAGTGGACGGTATCTCCCGCCGGCCAGCGCTGGCCGCCGTAGCCGCGCCAGAGGACGACGACGTTCATCCCGAAGCCGCGGGCGATCGCCGGGAGCGCCGCTGGGTGGCCGAAGGAATCGGGGCACCAGAGCACCGCGGGGGGCTCCGCGCCTAACGTGCGGACCGTGCGGCGCCCGGCGAGCAGGTTGCGGACAAGCGCCTCGGCGGAGGGAATCAGCTCGTCGGCGAGGACATACCAGGGGCCGGCTTCGAGGCGCCCCTCGCCCAGCAGCGCGGCGAGCGCCTCGCGCCGATCGGGGCGGACCGCGAGGTAGTCGTCGAGGACGATCGCCTGGCCATCGAGGAGAAAGCTCTCCCCCGGCGGCGGCGGGTCGTCGATGAGCTCATCGATCAGGGTGACGAGTCGCTGGCGGAAGCGGCCGGCGGGGTGATACCACTCGCGGTCCCAGTGCGTGTGGGAGACGACGTGTACGTCGAGCGGTGTCGAGTCGTTCATCTGGAATGCGAACGGGGGGCGGTCGCCAACGGCGACCGCCCCCCGCTGCACGCTGATCACGTCAGACGGGTCGCCGTCCGGTGATGACGCGGACGAGCACCACGACGACCGCGATGACGAGCAGCAGGTGGATGAGGCCACCGCCGACGTGTACGACGAAGAAGCCGAGCGCCCACAGGATGAGCAGAATTACGGCAAGCGTCCAGAGCATTGTTCAAGTCCTCGAAGTGCGGTGAGGTGCTGCGGGTCTTGGCCTGCTCTTCGGCAACAGTCGTACCGGGAGCTTCGGCGGGGAGCGCCCGACGGCGGAATCAGCCCTGCTCGCCGAGGAATCCGAGCTGCTCCGAGTCGCCTTGTGTGGGATATGTCACCTCACCATCGACGACCACCGCGAAGCTCGTCAGCTTGTGCGGTGTCGTCGCCGCGTCGAGGATGTCGAGCACCTGGTCACCGCGCGCGACGAGTGCGTCGCCGATGAGGTTCCGATGGCAGCGCCATGGCACCGCCTCCGCGCACATGATCGTGGTGCGACGCTCACTCGCCGCGGCGCGGAGTCCGTCGATCGCCTCCCGGAACTGCGGCGTCGTCATGTACGCCGCGTAGCCCTTGAAGCCGGCGTTGCGCCACTGCGTCGGCGGCGCGTCCTTCGGCACCGCGCGGCGGCCACCGAGCTGCGGTGCATGCTCGTAGCTGATCCCGGCCTCGGGGAGCGCGACGCGCAGCGATTCGCGATTGAAGTGCGGATAGCGGCGCGACATCGGGAAGGCGCGCACATCCCACAGTCCCTCGATTCGCTCACGCCGCAGCAGCGCGATGAACTCCTCCAGCGTGCGCGTCGAGTGACCGATCGTCCAGACCGTCACCCACCGGCGCGGTCAGGGGAGCGCGCTTCGCCGGGACCGCGGCGGCGCTCCTGATGATGCTCCTGCAGGTGATGCGCTGCCTGACGGCCAAGCAGGATGCGCGCGGCACGTACGTCGTGGCCGACGTCGATCAGCAGGATCGCGAGATCCCCGACACCCCACAACAGCCCAGCGAGGACGATCAGCTTGCTCCCCTCGGCGAGCAGCGTCGGCAGCGCCACACTCCCCTGCGCGATGAAGCCGGTGATCACCTCGGCGACGAGCAGCAGCACGAGGATGATCGCCATCAGGCGGAAGAGCTTCGAGAGGTAGCGAAGCCCGACGTACGGCTCGATGTCCGAGGAGCGGACGGTGAACAATCCCTCCGGGAGCGCGCGCCGCGGCGCGGTCGCCTCCACCGGCGGCTCAGCGCCCTCCACGGCGGGGGAGCCGCAGCTCGGGCACGGCTTCGAAAGATCCGGCCGCGGTGACTGGCAGACCGGGCAGAGTGTTCCCGATCCGTCGGCGGCGGCACTGGTGCTACCCTGTTGGTCTGCCATTTCAATCGTCTCCGGTTCCGACCCAGCGCGCGCGGAAGCCGCGCGTGTCGATGTGGATGAAAGGACCGTGCCCGCTGGACGCGACGTACACTCCCGCGCCCCCGATGAGCTCCGGGTGCTCCCGCTCGACGCGGTCGACCGCGGCGAGTATGACCTGCGAATCGCGGATGTTGATGCGACGATCGTGATTGAGGTCGTCCATCGTTCCGTTGCCATCGTCGTCGATGAAGATATCGGCCGCGTCGCCGTACATGTGGCGGCTCAATGCGGCGCGTCCCCGCGGGTCTCCGCCGGTGACGTTGTACTGCGGCGTGCGGAAGCCGCTCATCACGTGTACTCCCGAGACGTCGTAGCCGCGTGACTCGAGGTCGGAGAGCACGAGCTCCAGCTTGTCGACGAGCTTCAGCTCGAGGACGATGTACTTCGGCCAGACATCGGCCTGGTCGTGGGTGAGGAAGTCACGGAGCCGGAAGTGATCGGACACATAGGTGTCCGCGTTCCCCCGCGTCACCTCGATGAATCCCGAGGGGACGGTGTAGCCGCGACGCGCCCGTCCCTTCTCCCCGGGCCAGTTGCCGATGTAATAGAGCCCGATGCGCCCGCGCTGCTTCTCGCTGAAGGGACGCACCGTGATGACGCTGAAGTCGGTGACCGGCTTGAGCGCGGCGCCGATCTTCACGGCGAGCCCCCAGATCCCCGCGCGCTGCGGAGCGATGGCGGCTCCGGTATCGCTCGGCTGCGTCGCGACACGCAGCAGCGCCGATGAGGTGTCACTGATTCCGTCGTGCGCGGTGTCGACCGGCTGCCCTGGCTGCGTGACCCTTGCGCGCAGCTTTCCACTCGTGCCGCGCAGGGGCGTGAGCGCGGAGAGCATCGCGTCGGTGATGTATGCCGCGGTCGGTGCGTTCGGATCCGTGAGCGCCGCGGAGATCGACGCGGTCGCGTCGGTGACGTCGTCGTCGCCACCGGCGCGGGAGGCAGCGATAGACCAGGTCCATCCGACGGCGAAGAGCATGAGGACGATCCCGGCGACGACGTCGAAGGCGCGCTCGCCCTTCGCGCCGATCCCGGCGCGATGCCAGCGGCTCTTCGCCGGCGCGGGGAGGGCGAAGGCGATTTCGGCGGTGTGGAGGATGGCGTGGCTCGCCCAGGCGAACGCCTCTTCGACTGCCTCGATCGCGCCGGTCTGGTGCGGCACGCCATGCGGCGCGCCATGCGGCGTACCATGCGGCTGCTG
>DASSZC010000310.1:0-3514 GCA_035702925.1 Gemmatimonadaceae bacterium
AAGATGCGTGCTGCGCCACAGGCCTGCCAGCGCAAGCGGCGACGATGGCGCTGCGCGGGGCGCTTGCGCGGCGCGCTGCGTGCAATGCAGACTCCCCGCGATGAACAGCCCCGCACCCCTGCCCCCGCCGAACGAAGCTGAGCGGCAGCTCCGCCTGACGAGGATGAAGCGGCTCGCGACGGGGATGCTCGTCCTCTCGAGCCTGATCTTCATCGCCGCGCGCGCCTTCGAGCGGGCGCACCCATGGCTCGGCTTCGTCCGTGCCGCGGCCGAAGCGGCGATGATCGGGGGGCTCGCCGACTGGTTCGCGGTCACGGCGCTCTTCCGCCACCCGCTCGGAATCCCGATCCCGCACACGGCGATCATCCCGGAGAAGAAGGATCAGGTCGGCCGCACGCTCGGCGGGTTCATTCAGAAGAACTTCCTCGCCCGCGAGGTCATCGCCTCGCGGCTGCGCGGGCTGCGGATCGCCGAACGCCTCGCGCTATGGTTGCGCGAGCCGGAGAACGCGCGAACGATCGCGCGGCAGACCGCCAACGCGATCGCCCGCGCGCTCCCGCTGCTCGATGACGACGATGTGCAGCGGATGATCGACGGCACGGTGGCGTCGAGGATTCGCAACACCGAGGTCGCGCCGCTGCTCGGCAAGCTGCTGTCGCTCGTGACGGCGGGTGACCGTCACCAGGAGCTCCTCGACGAGGCGATCAGGCTCGCGGCGCGCGGAGTCACCGAGAACCACGATCTGATTCGCGACCGCATCGCCGCCGAGAGCCCCTGGTGGATCCCGACGCGCGTCGACGACAAGATCCACGAGAAGGTCGTCGGCTCGATCGAGCGGACGCTGCACGACATCCGCGACGACGAAGGGCACCCGCTGCGGATCCGCTTCGACCATGCGCTGCACGAGTTCATCGACCGGCTGCAGTACGACCCGGCGGTCATCGCGCGCGCGGAGCAGATCAAGAACGACACCCTCAACGACGACGCGGTCCGTCGTTTCTCGCTCTCGCTGTGGAGCGACGCGAAGGAGGCGCTGCTCCGCTACGCGGAGAAGACCGCGGCGCCGGGCGAGCCGGGAAAGCCGGGGGCCCTCGAGCGCGGCCTGACCTCGATCGGCGATGCGCTGCTCGCCGACCCGCATCTCCTCGCCCGCGCGGACAATGCGATCGTCGAGGCGGCGCTCGCCGTCATCGACAAGCACCAGGACGAGGTGGGGGCGCTCATCTCGAGCACGGTCGCGGCGTGGGACCCCGAGGTGACGTCGAAGCGGATCGAGCTCGCCATCGGGCGCGACCTGCAGTTCATCCGGATCAACGGCACCGTCGTCGGCGGGCTGGTCGGCCTCGCGCTCTACACGATAAGTTGGGTGATGCGATAACGGCGAGTAGTGACTTGTGAGGTGTGAGGGCCCCGCGATTGGTGGGGCGTGAAGATACCGTTAGGCAGCCGGCTCGATGAAGCGGGCGTAGAGCTCGTCGAGCGCGGCCTTCGGATCCTCGGTCATCCCGGAGTGCACCGGGGAGCTCTGGATGACATCCGAGCGCGGAGCGGTCAGCCAGTGGAAGCGCTCCGAGGGCGGGGCGAGGGCCACGGGGCCGGCGGTGGCGTCGCCTTCGCAGACCAAGCGGCAGGCGCGGAGGTAGCGGACGAGAAGATCGAGATCGACGCCGGGGACGCGCGTACGCAGCTGCGCCTCGTCGGCGATGACGCGCATCCCGAGGAAGTCCGCGGTCCGGGCGTGGACCATCACGCCGACCGGGACGAAGGTGCCGAGGTAGACGTGCGGCACCACTCGCAGGACGGCGTAATCGTAGGAGATCCACCGGCCATTCGCGCCGGGAACGATGCGCCCGCTCATCGGCGCGCCTGCACGCGGCGTTTCGGCTCGCTGCGCGCGGTGTCACGCGCGGCGATCGCCGCCGACACGAAGGCGTTGGACGCGGCGAGCCGCCCGGTGAGGTACGCGCGATAGCGTGCGCGGGCAGCGTCGCCGGTGGTGAACTCGCCCCCGTTCACCGGGTCGGTGAGCAGCGCGTCAGGCACCTTTGCCAACGCGTCGTCGATCACCTCCACCGTCAGGCGGCGGCGCATGTCGGCGTCGACGGCGGCGAGGTCGCCGCTGTGCTCGAGGAGCACGTGCGACTTGATCAGCGGGAAGGGGCTCGCCATCCGGGCCGCATCCACCGATGGCCAATCGTGGTGCGCGTAGAGCGCGGCCCCGTGGTCGATGAGCCACGCGCCCTTCTGCCAGACGAGAAGGTTCGGGTTGCGATGCGTGCGATCCGGATTGGTGACGAACGCATCGAACCACACCAGCCGCGTCGCGAGCTCGGGGGAGACGTACTCTCCCGCCGCCGAGGCGTCGAAGTTGAATGCGCCGTCGAGGTAGCGCAGCCCGACGTTCACGCCGTGGCTCTTGCCGAGGATCTCCTGAATCTCCGGATCGGGCTCGCTGCGCCCGAAGGCGGGGAGGATCTCAACGATCGCCAGCTCCGGTGCCGGCAACCCCGCCGCCGCCGCGAGCATGCCGACGATCAGCTCGGCGATCAGCACCTTCGGCCCCTGCCCCGCGCCGCGGAACTTCACGACGAACAACCCGCCGCCGTCGGTGTCGACGACGGCGGGGAGCGATCCGCCCTCGCGAAGGGGCTGCAGGTATCGCGTCGCGGTGAAGCGCGGAAGCTCGGCGTTGGTCACGCGCGAAATCTGGACGCGGTGCGCCGATCGGCAAGGCGCGACGGCATGCGCCGCGTCAGACTCCCTTCAGCGCATCGGTGAGCTGGGTCAGCGACTTCTTCGCGTCGCCGAACAGCATCTGCGTGTTCGGCGCGTAGAACAGCTCGTTGTCGATCCCGGCGAAGCCGGGGTTCATGCTCCGCTTGAGCACGATCACGTTCTTCGCGTGGTCGGCATCGAGGATCGGCATCCCGTAGATCGGGCTCCCACGGTCGCTCCGCGCCGCGGGATTCACCACGTCGTTCGCCCCGACGACGAGCGCGATGTCGGTATGATCGAACTCGGGATTCACCTGGTCCATGTCGAGCAGCTGGTCGTACGGAATGTCGGCTTCGGCGAGGAGCACGTTCATGTGGCCGGGCATGCGGCCGGCGACGGGGTGGATCGCGTACTTCACGTCGACGCCTCGGCGCTCGAGCTCCGTGCTCAGCTCCTTCACCTGCCGCTGTGCTTCGGCGACGGCGAGACCGTACCCCGGGATGAGGATGACGCGGTTGGCGAACGCCATCGCCACCGCCGCGTCCTCGGCTGACGTCTGCCTGACGGGACGCACGACCGCGCTCCCCGCCGCCGAGGACGCCGACACCGCGCCGAAGCCCCCGAACATCACGTTCGAGATCGGGCGGTTCATCGCGTGGCTCATGAGCAGCGTGAGGAGGGTGCCCGAGGCGCCGACGAGCATCCCGGCGACGACGAGCACCTGGTTCGCGAGCACGATTCCCGTGAGCGCGGCGGCGACGCCGGTCAGGGAGTTCAGTACCGAGATCATCACCGGCAT
>DASSZC010000064.1:0-2897 GCA_035702925.1 Gemmatimonadaceae bacterium
GCCGGGCGGCGATCGCGAAGGCGGCAGCACTGAGCGCGGTACGGACGATCGTGCGCACGAGCGTCGGCAGGGGCGCCGGCAGCTCGGCGCCGGCACCGATGACGATGAGCGGCAGCGCAACGCCGACGACCACCGACGCGGCGACGAGCCGCCGCTGCCAGGCGGGATCGATCTCGCGGTGAAACGTGATCTCGTACGAGCCGAAGACCAGCCAGAGAACGCGAAAGAGCGCCGTCGACATCGACACGATGCCGAGTGCGACGTAGAGCGGTCCGCTGGAAACGCCGGCGTCGCGGAGCATCGAGCTGCCGGCGACGGCGACGAGCATGACGCCCGCGGCGAACCAGGCCCGTGTCCAGTGGCGGAGATAGCCGTGCTGGAAGACGCGCTGGAAGTGAGCGAAGACGACGCCGGTGAAGAGGGCGCCGACCGCCTGGACGAGGAGGGTCGAGACGACGAGCGACATATCCAATACTGACGAGTACGGCAGGGTTACGTCAGGGGTTTCGTCTCACGTGACACAAATCACACCCCACCCGCAGGGATTTAGTAGCGATTCGCTACTAAATCCCCGGAGCGACGGCGGCGCGGGAGGGCGCTATCGGCGGGCGCCGGCCGAAGTGCCACTGGCGGCGCGGGTGCTCGCCGGGCGGGACTGGGTGCGCGAGCGGGCGACCTCGGGCTCGACGGCGGTCTCCATTTCGGCCCCGGCCTCGCCTTCCACTTCCGCCGCGAGGCTGGCGAGGGCACCCGGGGCCTGGGCTTCGAGGAACTTCGCCATCGCCTCTTCCTGGGCGAGGTTCTGCTGGAGCAGGGCGGCCGACTCGCTGAAGCCTAACGCCTGGGCGAGGACGATCGCGCTGCGGTAGCCGGCGATCTCGTAGTGCTCGACGCGAAGACCGGAGCCGAGGTTGAACGCCTCGAGGATCTCCGGGGTCGGGTCTTCCTCTTCCTTGAACGAGTCGTGCTCTTCCTTCAATCCAAGCGCGGCGTCGCACTTGGTCGCCTTCGTCTTCAGCCCGGCTGCCTCGAAGGCGCGGCCGAGGGTGTCGATGTGCCCCTCGGTCTCGCTCGCGTGCTCGATGATCCGCTGCTTGATGGCCGGATTGCTCGTCTCCTTCGCCATCGCCTTGAGCCCCTTTAGAAAGGTCTTCTCGGCGAAGAGCAGGTCGCCCAGCTCGTGCTTGAACAGCTTGGTCATGTCGTCGATCGCCATCGTCTGCTCCGGTGGGTTGGAGCGTTATGAGGGGCAGACTCCATGCCCGGTGGCACCGGACTCCCTACTTGCCCAGCAGCCGCTTGGCCGAGGCGACGACCTTGTCGACGGTCAGGCCGAGCTCCTCGTAGATCCGCTGGTAGGGGGCGGAGGCGCCGAAGTGGTCGATGCCGATGATCTCGCCGTCGCCGCCGACCCAGCGATACCAGGACATCGGGTGCGCGGCTTCGATCGCGACCTTCTTCGCGCCGGGAACGAGCACGCTGTCGCGATAGCTCAGGGGCTGGCGGGCGAAGAGCTCGTGGCTCGGCATGCTGACGACGCGCGCCGCGATTCCCTGCGCGGCCAGCTTCTCGTAGGCGGCGAGCGCGATGGCGACCTCGCTCCCGCTCGACATGATGACGACCTCGGGCTTCCCTCCCTTCGCGTCGCCGAGGACGTAGGCGCCCTTCAGCAATCCGGCTGCGGACGCGTACTTCGTGCGGTCGATGAAGCCGAGCTTCTGGCGGGTGAGGACGAGCGCGGTCGGTCCCGCGTCGTTGAGCAGCGCGCTCCGCCACGCCTCGACGGTCTCGCTCGCGTCGGCGGGACGGATGTCGGTGAGGCGCGGGATCACGCGCAGCGCCGAGAGCTGCTCGATCGGCTGGTGCGTCGGGCCGTCCTCGCCGAGCCCGATCGAGTCGTGCGTGAAGACGTAGACGACGCGGCGCTTCATGAACGCGGCGAGCCGCACCGCCGGCCGCATGTAATCGGAGAAGACGAGGAAGGTCCCGCCGTAGGGGATCACCCCGCCGTGGAGCGACATGCCGTTCATGATCGACGTCATGCCGTGCTCGCGGATCCCGAAGTGCATGTTGCGCCCGCCGGGGGTGCCCGCGGTGAACGTGTCGATGTTCTTCAACATCGTGTTGTTCGAGGGCGCGAGATCCGCCGAGCCGCCCATCAGTTCGGGGACGACCGCGGCGAGCGCGTTGAGCACGATCCCCGACGCGGCGCGGCTGGCGACCGAGCCATTGTCGGCGTTGAATGCCGGGAGCGCCTTCTCCCAACCGTCAGGCAGCTTCCCGGCGAGCCGGCGATCGAGCTCCGCGGCGTCGGCCGGAAACGCCGAGCGGTAATCGGCGAAGGCGCTCTGCCAGGTCGCCTGCAGGGCGGTGCCCTTCTCGCGGGTGGTGCGGCAGTGAGCGAGCGCCTCGGGGGGGACGAAGAACGGCTCCTGCGAGGGCCAGCCGAGGTTCTGCTTGGTGAGCCTGATCTCCTCGGCGCCTAACGGTTCACCGTGGGCCTTCGAGGTGTCGACGCGGTTCGGGCTGCCGTAGCCGATGTGGGTGCGCATCACGACCATCGTCGGGCGGTCGGTGACCTTCTTCGCCGCGGCGATGACCTCGTCGATCGCGGCGAGGTCGTTGATGTCCGCGAGGTGGAGGACGTGCCAGCCGTAGCCCTCGAAGCGCTTCCCGGTGTCGTCGGTGAAGGTGAGGTCGGTCGAGCCGTCGATGGTGATCTTGTTGTCGTCGTAGAAGCCGATCAGCTTCCCGAACCCGAAATGTCCGGCGAACGAGGAGACCTCGTGCGAGATCCCCTCCATCATGTCGCCGTCGCTGCAGATGAAGTACGTGTAGTGATCGACGATGGCGTGCCCCTGGCGATTGAACTTCGCCGCGAGGTGCGCTTCAGCGAC
>DASSZC010000441.1:0-2532 GCA_035702925.1 Gemmatimonadaceae bacterium
AGAACCGGCGTAGATCCTTCCACGCCGTACGCGCCCATTCGATGTGGACCGCGTCGTCTTCGGGACGCTCCCACGCGCCGGCGACGTTGAACACCGCCCGGGCGCTGCGATTTCCGACCGCTGAATGATCGTCGGGCAGATCGTCGAGCACCCCGTCGAGCGGAAACAGCAGAATCGCCGAATGCGGCGACCGGATCCGGCCGGCATGCTCGATCGCGGCGTCGGTGAGGCCGGCATCGATGCGCGGCACGTACTCGGACTTCCAGTAGTACCGCCGCCCCTTCGGCTGCGTCGCGTCGAGGAGGCTCTGCTGCGAGACGTACGAACGGCGCTGGACGATGTCGCCGACCGGCGAGCCGAAGCCCTTGATCGGCGCGACGAGCTTCTCGCCCTCGGCGATCGATCCGGTGTGGCACACGAACAGCGCGACGATCGGTTTGCCGTGCATCTCTTTCGCGATCCAGGGCGCCGGCGGGGCGAGGCGGAGGCCTGCAACGACAGCGAGCTCCCGCGGGGCGCCTCCAATCAGCGCGCGGAACATCTCGAGTACGGCGGGGGCCTCCTCCGCTCGCCACGCGATGGCGCCGCCGATGATCTCCGGACCGACCGGATAGAGCGTGTAGCCGAAGCCGGTGGCCACGCCGAAGTTGCCGCCGCCGCCGCGGAGTGCCCAGAACAGATCGGGGTGTTCGCGCTCGCTCGCGCGCAGCAGCCGTTCGTCGGCCGTCACGACATCAATCCATCGCACGTTGTCGCTCGTCCAGCCGAAGCGTCGTGTCATATAGCCGAATCCGCCGCCAAGGGTCAGCCCGGCGATGCCCGTCGCCGAGACGAAACCGAGGACCGCCGCAAGACCATGGAGCTGCGTCTCGCGGTCGACGTCGCCGAGGAGACAGCCGGCCTGGGCGTGCGCGGTGCGCGTCGACGGATCGACCCAGACGCCGCGCATGAGCGACATGTCCAGCATCAAGCCGCCGTCGGACACGGCGAGGCCGGCGATATTGTGTCCGCCCCCCTTGATGCACAGGGGAAGCTCCCGCTCGCGCGCGATGTTCACGCACGCGACGACATCGGCAGCGCCCAGACACCGCGCGATAACGCCAGGGCGCCTGTCGATCATCCCGTTCCATAGGGACCGGCTCTCGTCGTACCCCTGATCGCCTGGCAGCAACAGCGGGCCGCGCAGCCGCGCCCGCAGATCGGCTATTACCTTCTCGTCGATTGGCTGGTCCATGTTCCGGGCTCCCGTGGACAGATGTGCGCCAATGATACAAGACGCCGTGTCACGCGTCCCGCATCCAGCAGAGAAGTCGATCAGGTCCTCGACCTCGAGATTCGGAAGACGCGGAAGAAGCGTTCCGGCTCGGAACGCTGATTTACTTCCTGCTCCGCCTGGCCGCGAGATGTCCTCGGTGCTGCTTCTCGGGTGACTCCCGCGAGCGGTCCGCCCTCCTCATCCGCAGTTCCCCGATCCGCTCGAGCGCGTCGTCACAGGTGTTCGTCACACGAGGGTGAGGCCGGGCAGGTCGCTGAAGTCGGGACGGTTGAGAGTCCACAGCGCCGCGCCATCGTGCAGGGCGCAGGCCGCCACTGCCAGGTCGATCTCGCGCCCGCGTGGGCGCCGCACCTGCGCATACAACCGGGCAGCAATCGCGGCCGGCTCGGCGCCGAAGGGCACCGCGCGTTCGCGCGGGAACAGGTCTTCCTGGACGACGAGCTCGTCGCGCGTGCGCGGACCCCGGAGCCATTCGTAGAGGACGATCGCCGAGAGCGACAGGCGGTGGCCCTGTTCGACGAGCGCCGTCAGCGAGTCGAGCGAGCGGCGCGAACCGGTAAGAGCGTCCACCAGCGCGGAGGTGTCGAGGTGGATCGTCATCGCGCGGAGCGGCGGCCGCCGCTCCGTCGCGCGGCGCGGAGCGCACGCAGCTCGGCGTCCACGGCGCGCGCGTCGCGCGAGCGCGGGGCTTTTCGCAGGCGCTCCAGGACGGTCAGGGCGTGCAGGCGGTCGCGTTCGGTCATCCGGTCGGCGCGGGCGGCGTACTCCGCCACCGCCTCACGTACGACGTGGCTTTGCGCCGTACCCAGTCGTGCGGCGGTGCGCCGGATCTCAGCCACCGTTCCTTCGTCGAGCGTGAAGGTGACTTTTACCATACTGATGCCATATTACCATATCAATCGCTTCGCCTTCGCGGTTCGCGGGTTCGCGGGTTCACGGGTTCGCGGTTCGCGGGTTCACGGGTTCGCGGGTTTGCGGGTTCGCGGTTCGCGGGTTTGCGGGTTCGCGGTTCGCGGTTCGCGGTTCGCGGGTTTGCGGGTTCGCGGTTCGCGGGTTTGCGGGTTCGCGGTTCGCGGTCCGCGGTTCGCCCCTCGACCGGGCTAGGGACGACCGTGAGGCTCTCGAACGGTCGCGGTTCAACACCTCGCGCTTGTGAGTGGATCAAAACAGGATCCCGAAGCGGAACCCGACCTGATGTCCGGTGTAGGCGCGGCCGCCCTTCAAGTTCGCGTCGCAATACGACTGCGTGTAGCCGA
>DASSZC010000239.1:0-2109 GCA_035702925.1 Gemmatimonadaceae bacterium
GAACAGCAGGTAGCGCTTCATTCACGGCATAATAGCGCCCCTTTTTTCCCCCCCTTACGGAATCGACGATGAGTTTCGCGGACCGCGACGGTTTCATCTGGTACGACGGCAAGCTGGTTCCGTGGCGCGACGCCACGACGCACGTCCTCACGCACTCGCTGCACTACGGCCTCGCCGTTTTCGAGGGAGTGCGCGCGTACAAGACGAATGCCGGTACCGGGATCTTCCGGTTGAAGGAGCACACCGACCGGCTGTTCAACTCGGCGAAGATCTTCATGATGGAGATTCCGTACTCGCGCGAGCAGCTGGTGGAGGCGCAGCGCGAGGTGGTGCGGGCGAACAAGCTTGAATCGTGCTACCTGCGTCCGCTGGCGTTCTACGGGTCGGAGAAGATGGGCGTCAGCCCGAAGGGCGCCTCCGTTCACGTCGCGATCGCGGCGTGGCCATGGGGCGCGTACCTCGGCGAGGAGGGCCTCCTGAAGGGCATCCGCGTGAAGACGTCGTCATTCCAGCGGCATCACATCAACGTGTCGATGGTCCGCAGCAAGACGGCGGGCCACTACGTGAACTCGATCCTCGCCAACCTCGAAGCGACGCGCGACGGCTACGACGAGGCGTTGCTGCTCGACACCCAGGGTTTTGTCGCCGAAGGCGCGGGCGAGAACCTCTTCATCGTCAAGGACGGCCAGCTGGTGGAGCCCGAGATGGTGTCCGGGCTGACGGGAATCACGCGCGCCACCGTGATCGAACTCGCGCGCGACCTCGGCCTCGGCGTCGTGGCGAAGCCGATGACGCGCGACGACGTGTACCTGGCGGACGAGGCGTTCTTCACCGGGACGGCGGCCGAGATCACGCCGATCCGCGAACTCGACGGGCGCACGATCGGGGCGGGACGCCGCGGACCGGTGACCGAACGCATCCAGGCCCTCTTCTTCGATGTCGTCAACGGGCGCGCCGAGAAGTACAAGCACTGGCTGGCCCTGGTATGAGCACGTCGAAGGAAGGCCCCATCGTCGAACTGGCGGCGAAGGACCTGCCCGCTTTCTGTCCCAACCCGGCGATGCCGGTGTGGAACCACCATCCTCGCGTATTTCTCGAACTCGCGACGACCGGCCAGGCGATGTGCCCGTATTGCGGCACCGTGTACCGCCTGCGTGCCGGCGAAGTGGTCAAGGGTCACTGACGCCCGCATGCCGCGCCTGACGCGTCCGCTGCTGTTTGCCTCTTCGGAGGAGTGCGAGCGCGCCTTCTACGAGGCGCTGGACAGCGGGGACGCGGCGGCCATCGCGGAACTGTGGATGGAGGACGCTGACGTCGTCTGCATCCACCCGGGCGGTCCGCGCCTGACCGGCCACGGGACCGTGCGCGCGTCGTGGGCGGCCATCCTGTCCAACGGGCCGCTGCACGTGCGCAGCTCGTCGCGCAAGTCGCTCGATACGCCGACGGTCGCCGTTCACAACGTCATCGAGGAAGTGCTGGTGACGCAGGGTCGCGAGCAGCGCATTGCGCGCGTCATTGCGACCAACGCCTACGTCAAGACCGGGGCCGGCTGGAAGATGGTGCTGCACCATGCGTCCTCGGCGCCCGACGGCGAGGCGGCCAGCTTCGACGAGTCGCACGCGGTCCTGCACTGAACGCGAATTCCAACACCCTTCGGCATCGGCCCTGACCCGCCGCATGCCGCTCGCCATCTCGACCTATCGCGCGCCGCGCTGGCTGCCGGGCGGGCACCTGCAGACGATCTGGCCGGCCCGGCTCGTCCCGTTGCCGCGCGTGGCGTACCGCCGCGAGCGCTGGCCGACGCCGGACGGCGACTTCATCGACGTCGATTTCGCGCAGCCGGAGCCCGCGGCACCGGAGGCGCCGCTGCTGGCCATGTTCCACGGGCTGGAGGGCGATTCGAGCAGTCACTATGCGCGCGTGACGATGCGTCACTTCGCCGACCGCGGATGGCGCGCGCTGGTCGTGCACTTCCGCGGCTGCTCGGGGGAACCGAACCTGCTGCTCCGCGCCTACCACTCGGGCGATTCGGAAGAGGGCGACTGGGTTCTGCGGACGATCCGGAACCGCTGGCCGCTGGCGCGCCTGCATGCCGTCGGCGTGTCGCTG
>DASSZC010000165.1:0-2081 GCA_035702925.1 Gemmatimonadaceae bacterium
CACAAGTTCGACGAGACGAAGGGGATCAAGTTCATCTCGTACGCGGTGTGGTGGATCCGCCAGGCGATCCTGCAGGCGCTGGCCGAGCAGTCGCGGATCGTGCGCGTCCCGCTCAACCGCGCGGGGACGCTGCATCGCATCGGCAAGCGCGCGAGCACGCTCCTCCAGGAGCTCGGCCGTGAGGCGACGCACGCCGAGATCGCGAACGGGATGGACATCACCGAGGAAGAGGTCGCGAAGACGATGCTGATCTCGCAGACCCACCTCTCCCTCGACGCGCCCCTCACGCCCGGTGAGGACAACCGGCTGCTCGACTACCTCGCCGACACGGTGAACGCGACCCCCGACGAGGAGATGTTCGTCAAGGCGCTGACCGAGTCGATCGAAGAGGCGCTGTCGCACCTCAAGGAGCGCGAGTCGCGCATCCTCCGCCTCTACTTCGGGCTCGACGGAGAGGAGCCGATGACGCTCGAGGAGATCGGCGCGCTCCTGAGCATCACGCGCGAGCGCGTGCGGCAGATCAAGGAGAAGGCGCTCTCCAGGCTGCGCCACGTGAGCCGGGCACGAGCACTGGAGTCCTTCCTCGGCTGACGCCGAACACGCCCCCCGGCGAAAAGTTCCCGGGGGGGTTGAATGATCGGTCAAAGTGGCTTGGGAGTGGGGCTTAGCCGGGCGTTGCGGCCCCGTGCCTGAATCATAGCTTCAGGTGTATCAGGGTCGCGCACATCGCGCGGCCGGCGGTGCGGATGGTGAGCCCCGCGCGAAGGACCCTTCTCCCCGACGAATCGTGCACAGCTTTGGTGCGTTTCGGCCATCAGTGGTGGCCACGACTTTCGCGCTGCTCACCGTCGCCGCCTGTTCGGACAGCCCGAACAAGGGCAGTGATCACTCGACGCCGGCGGCGATCGCGATGAGCAGCGGAGACAACCAGGTCGGGATGCCGGGCACCCCGCTGGCGGCACCCATTGCCGTCCGTGTGACCAACTCGCAGGGCAACCCGGTCGCCGGCACGGCGGTCAACTTCACCGTCGCCCGCGGCGACGGAAGCGTTGCCAGCCCGACGGCCTCCACCGACAACAACGGCGTGGCGCGGACCGTCTGGACCCTCGGCAGCGGTGCCGTCAGGCAGGAAGTGAAGGCGACGATCAACTCGCTCGTCCAGAGCGCGATCGCGACCGTCGACACGAGCCGCTCGCTCTTCCTGCTGCCGATGCGCGATACGGTGTCGACTGGCGACACGATCTGGCTCAACATCATCTCGGGAACGACCGGGTTGAGCGGGGAGGTGCGCGGGGCGGTGCAGGAGTCGATCGTGAACAGCACCCCGACGGCCGCCAGGCTCGCGTCGATCATGTACACGGACGGCGAGTACTTCGACTACAGCGGCAACAGCGGTACGTTCAACCTGATGACCGCCGGGCCGGTGAACCCGTATCCGCGGCAGACGTACATGCGTGTCGGTTACCTGGCGACGTCCGGCACCAGGACGATCAAGTTCACTCACAGCGCGGCGGGGTTTGTCGGCGCGCGAACGTTCACCGACCTGCTCCCCCGCGTCAGCGTGGTCGGGGCGTCGGTTTACATCCGCTGAGGCCCCCCGCGATGATTCGCTACATGCGTCTTGCCGCGGTCTCCGTGGCCGTGGTATCCGCTCTCTCGCAGTCGCACCGTGCCGCCGCCCAGGACATCGTGATGGCCGGCCGCGTGCACCGCGTCGAGCTGCCGGCTTCCGGCCGGCAGATCCTGGCAAGGGATCCGCGCGCTTTCGAGTTCCGGCGGGCGATGAAGTCCAAGCTCCGCGCGGTGCAGCAGGCGCGCGGCACGCGGCGCGGGCTGCTCCCGGGCTACGGGCCTAACGGTGCGAGCGGCGCCGTCGGGGCGAGCGGACTCGCCGCGAGCGCGGCACTCGTTCCGCACATCGGCGCGGGGGTGGTCGTCAGCGGGACCGAGAAGGTCGCGGTGCTGCCGATCCTCTATTCGAACACGGCGGGCGAGCCCTGGCCGGTGAGCGACCTCCAGCACCGCTTGTTCGATCCCACCGGGAGCCCGGAGACGCTGACGCAGCTCTACACCGAGATGTC
>DASSZC010000362.1:0-2300 GCA_035702925.1 Gemmatimonadaceae bacterium
ACCATCCGATCCTCTACTCCAACGTCATGGAAGCGGTGAACGTCCGCCGCGCCCAGGGGCTCGTCCTCCCCACCGACTCGGCGGGACAGGACAAGGTGCTGCGCACCGTCCTCAACGACCTGATCGACGAAGAGGTACTCGTCCAGAAGGCGAAGGAGGAGAAGGTGACCGTCGCCGACAACGACCTCGCGACGACGGTCGAAGCGCAGATCAAGCGCGTGCGCGGGCAGTTCCAGACCGAGGATGAGTATCGCACCGAGCTGCGGAAGGCCGGCTTCGGCACCCCAGAGGAATACCGCCGGAGCCTCACCGATGATGCCCGCCGTCAGGCACTGCAGTCGCAGCTGATCCAGAAGCTGAAGACGGATGGAAAGCTCGTGCAGGTCGGTGTCTCGGAGGCCGACGTCACGAAGACCTACGAGGAGCGGAAGGCCGACCTCCCGAAGCGTCCCGCTACCGTCACCTTCCGCCAGATCGTCATCGCGACGAAGCCATCGCCCGCCGCGCGCGACGTCGCGCGGGTGAAGGCGGAGTCGCTGCTCGCCGAGATCCGGCGCGGTGGCGACTTCGAGCAGATCGCGAAGCGCGAGTCGATGGATCCGAGCGCGTCGCAGGGCGGAGACCTCGGCTGGAACCGCCGCGGCTCGATGGTCCCCGAGTTCGAGCGCGTGATGTTCTCGCTCCCACCCGGAGTCGTCAGCAACGTCGTCGAGACGCCGTTCGGCTTCCACATCATCCGCGTCGATCGCGTGCAGCCGGCGGAGGTCAAGGTCCGCCACATCCTGATCAAGCCGGTGATCGATTCCGGAGCGGTCGCCGCC
The DNA here is from genome assembly GCA_035702925.1 of Gemmatimonadaceae bacterium. Classification (GTDB taxonomy): domain Bacteria; phylum Gemmatimonadota; class Gemmatimonadetes; order Gemmatimonadales; family Gemmatimonadaceae; genus JABFXC01. The sequence goes on from DASSZC010000362.1 coordinate 822, forward strand.
GCGCAGGCCGAGGCCGACTCCGTCGTCGCCCAGCTGAAGCGCGGCGTCTCCTTCGATTCGCTGTCGAAGATCCATCACGACCCGATGGAGCTGCGCGGCGCCTTCGATCCGTGGGAGCGCTCGCAGCTCCCCGCCGAGTACGCGACGGCGCTCGAAGGGAAGAAGGCGGGCGACATCGCCGGCCCGTTCCGCATCGAGGACCCGCGCCGCGGCGCGAAGTTCGTCGTCGTCTCGATGCTGACCTCGGTCGAGGGTGGCGACTTCACCATCGACGACCTGCGCGAGCGCATCCGCGAGCAGCTGTCGCAGGAGAAGGCGATGCGGCGCATGCTCGACCAGCTGCGGCAGACCACCTACGTGTCGATCCGCATCTGACGGTGAAGCGGGCGGCGGGTGATCGCGCGCGTGCCGCCGGTGACGGCGGTGCGTCGCGTCGCCCCCGCCTCGCGATCACCCTCGGCGATCCGCGAGGGATCGGCCCGGAGATCGTCGCCCGCGCCCTCGCCGACGAGCGCGTCCGCGCCGCCTGCACGCCGTACGTGATCGGTCCCGCGGGCACCGCTGCCGCCGTCGACGAACCGTTAGGCAGATGGACCGCGAGCGGGACCGCCGCAGAGGCGGGCGCCTTCGCCGGCCGCGCGGTCGAGCGGGCGGCGCGGATGGCGCTCGCGGGAGAGGTGGACGGGATCGTCACCGCTCCGCTCGACAAGAGCGCGCTGCTCGCCGGCGGCTTCGACTATCCCGGGCACACCGAGATGCTCTCCGCGATCGCCGGCGTCCCCGTGGCGATGATGCTCGCCTCCGACAAGCTGCGCGTCGTGCTCGCCACGACGCACATCGCGCTGCGCGACGTTCCGCGGGCGGTGACGCGCGACGCGATCGTCCATGCCGCGGAGATCACGCGCACCGGACTCCGCGACTGGTTCGGGATCGCCGAGCCGCGCATCGCGCTCTGCGCACTGAATCCGCACGCCGGCGACGGGGGACGCTTCGGCCGCGAGGACGATGAGCTCCTCGCCCCCGCCGCCCGCGCCGCGCGCATCGACGGGCCCTTCCCGGCGGACACCGTGTTCGTCCGCGCGATGCGCGGCGCATACGACGCGGTGATCGCGCCGTACCACGACGTCGGGATGACTGCGATCAAGGTCGCGTCGTTCGGCAGCGCGGTGAACGTGACGTTAGGCCTTCCGTTCCCGAGGACCTCTCCCGATCACGGGACCGCCCTCGACATCGCCGGCACCGGCCGCGCCGACCCGTCGAGCTTCATCGAAGCAACGCTGCTCTGCGCGCGGATCGCCGCGCGCATTCCCGCTCACCCTCGGCACTCCCCCCGATGACACGCTCGCTCCTCCGCGCGCTGGGCTCTTCGTTCGCTGCCTTGATCCTCGTCGTCGCCGCCTGCCGTCCGACGCCCGCCTCGACCCCGGCTCCGACGCCGGCGCCTGCCGCACAAGCCCAGGCTGGCCCCGGCGGACGCGC
>DASSZC010000447.1:0-4540 GCA_035702925.1 Gemmatimonadaceae bacterium
GTTTCGAGACTTCCATGCATCGAGCCGTTTCGAGACTTCCATGCATCAGCGCAGTGTCGAGACTTCCATGCATCCTGCCGTTTCGCGACTACACCCGCGTAACGATCTTCCCCCCCCGCACTCCGTCCCCCGCCACCACCGGCGTGACATCAATCCGCCGCTCCCCGATCTGCTGCCGCCACATCGCGTAGTAGAGTCCCTTGCGGTCGAGCAGCTCCTCGTGGCGGCCGGATTCCGAGATGCGGCCGCGTTCGAGGACGAAGATCCGGTCGGCGTGCATCACCGTCGAGAGGCGGTGGGCGATGAGGATGGTGATCGAGTCGCGACCCGTTGCGACGTCGCGAATCGTCGCGCTGACCGATTCCTCGGTGAGCGAGTCGAGCGAGGAAGTCGCTTCGTCGAAGACGAGGAGGTGTGGGCGGCGGAGCAGGGCGCGGGCGATCGAGAGGCGCTGCTTTTCGCCCCCGGACACCTTCACCCCTCCCTCGCCGATCACCGTGTCGAGTCCCTTGTCGGCGCGGGCGAGCAGGGAGTCCATCGCTGCCTGGTGCAGCACCGCGAGGCATTCCTCGTCGGTCGCGTTCGGGCTGACGAACAGGAGGTTCTCGCGGATCGTGCCCGAGAAGAGCTGCGAGTCCTGCGAGACGAGGCCGACGCGCTCGCGGAGGCGATCGAGATCGACGGTGTCGCTGGCGTGCCCGTCGTAGAGGATGCGCCCGGACTGCGGCTGGTACAGTCCGACGAGGAGCTTGACGAGCGTCGTCTTCCCGGCGCCGGACGGTCCGACGAAGGCGATCGTCTGGCCGCGCGAGACCTTGAACGACACGCCCTGCAGTGCCGGCGCGCTCGCGCTCTGGTGGCGGAAGGCGACGTCGTCGAACTCGAGCGTCGTCAGGCCGGTAATCGGTACCGGGTTCGCCGGCTTCGGATCGGACGGCATCGCCAGGATCTCCTGGAACTTCGCCAGCGATGCTTCGGTCTCGCGATAGATGTTGATGACGTTCCCCAGCTCCTGCAGCGGGCCGAAGATGAAGAACGAGTAGATGAGCAGCGAGAAGAACTGGCCGACGGTGATCTGCCCGACGAAGATCAGGTAGAGCATCAGGAAGAGGATCGAGGTGCGCAGCGCGTTCACCGCGGTCCCCTGGATGAAGCTCAGGCTGCGCAGGTAGCGCACCTTCTTCAGCTCGAGCCTGAGGATCTTCTGCGTCGTCCCGTTGAGGCGCGCGACTTCCTGGTCGGCGAGACCGAGGCTCTTCACCAGCTCGATGTTGCGCAGCGATTCCGTCGTCGCGCCGGCGAGCGCGGTCGTCTCGGCGACGATGACCTTCTGGATCGTCTTGATCTTCCGGCTCAGCACCGAGCTGAGGATCCCGAGCAGGGGCACCGTGATGAGGAAGGCCGGCGCGATCACCCAGTGCACGGTGAAGGCGTAGATCATCACGAAGACGACGCCGACCAGCGTCGTGAACACCATGTTCACCGCCGCGCCGATGAACTTCTCGACGTCGGAGCGCACCTTCTGCAGCTTGCCTAACGTTTCGCCGCTGCGCTGGTCCTCGAACGCCGAGTAGGGAAGGGAGAGCGAGTGCCGGATCCCGTCGGAATAGAGCCGCGCCCCGAGCTGCTGGATGACGAGGTTGACGACGTAGTCCTGGAAGTTCTTCGCCACGCGCGAGACGAACGCGACGCCGACCGCGGCGCCGAGCAGGAGCAGCACGCCGTGGATGAACTCCGACCGCGTGTACTTGCCGCCCTGCGTCGCGTACTGGTCGATGACGTGGCGGAAGATCAGCGGGTCGAGCAGCGAGAAGACCTGGTTCACCGCGGCGAGGAACAGCGCGAGGAGCACCAGCTTCCAGTAGTTGCGCAGGTACGAGTAGAGCAGGCGCATGGGTTCGGCGGGTCGGATCATTCGTCCAATCTACGCCGAACCCGGGGCGGGCGGGCGTACTCCGCTCAACGCGCCTGCGCCCGCTTTGGTGCCTAAGTCGGTTGACGTATTTCCGCCTTTCCGCGGCGGCCGTAGCCTGAGGAAGCAGCATGCTCGGCCTACGTCAATCATCGAGAGGAAACCATGCGCTTCCCTTGCCGGACTTCGACCCTCGCGCTCGGCGCGTCGCTCTTCTTCGCCACCGCCTGCGCGAGCAGCCCACAGCATCACGCGACCAGCGTCGTCGGCTACCTCTATCCCCAGCGATCCGACCACGTCGAGACGCCGGCGGTGCCCGTGCTCCACCTGCCACTGCGCATCGGCGTCGCCTTCGTTCCCGGCGAGCAATCGGACTGTCGCCCCTGCGCGGACAGCCCGCTCCCCGAAGCCGACCGCATCGCCCTCATGACACGTGTCGCGGATCACTTCAAGGCCGATTCGGCGCTGGTGAAGTCGATCGAGATCATTCCCTCGGCGTACCTCTCGCCGAAGGGAAGTTTCACGAACCTCGACCAGCTGCGCAGCATGTTCGGCGTGGACGTGATCGCGCTCATCTCGTACGACCAGATCCAGTTCACCGACCAGGGACGCACGTCACTGACGTACTGGACGCTCGTCGGCGCCTACCTCGTCGAGGGGGAGAAGAACGACACGCGCACGCTGATGGACGCCGCGGTCTACGACATCGAGAGCCGCCGGCTGCTTTTCCGGGCGCCCGGGGTGAGCCACATCAAGGGATCGTCGACGCCGGTGAATCTCTCCGAGGAGCTGCGCCGCGACAGCGGGCGCGGATTCCGCGACGCATCCGCCGACATGATCGCGAACCTCGACCAGCAGCTCATCGACTTCAAGCAGAAGGTCCGTGAGTCACCCGAGGAATATCGCGTCGTGCGGAAACCCGGTGCCACCGGGGGCGGGAGTGTCGATGGCTGGATGGTCGCCTTCGCCGCACTGCTCGCTGTGGCGACGAAGTTCGGCGCCGCGCGGCGACGCTCATGATCTGGCGGCGCCTTCCGCTGGCGACGATCGCCCTCGCTGCGAGCGCGATAGCGGTTGCGCTCATCCCGGCGCTGCAGCGCGCGCTCGTTCTCGATCGTGACGCGGTTGCCGCGGGAGAGCTCTGGCGAATCGCGACGGGAAGCCTTGTCCACTTCTCGACGTCACACCTGCTCTACGACCTCGCCGTCGTCATCGTTGCGAGCGCGCTGCTCGAGCGGCGCGGCTGGCCGGTCGCACCGATCGTCCTCGCCTCGGCGACGGCGATCGGTGCGGCGGTGCTGCTCTTCACGCCGGAGATCGCGCGGTATGGCGGACTGTCGGGTGTGGCGTCTTCGCTGGTCGCCCTGTATGCCGTCGACTGCCTGACGGTTCGCGGCGCGGCGCGGGCGGCGGCTGTGCTGGTGCTCGTGCTGACCGCGATCAAGCTCGGTTGGGAGCTGTCGAGCGGCACCTTCGTCTTCGTCGGTGACGCGGGCGACGCGTTCCGTCCGGTGCCGCTCGCTCACATCGTGGGTGCCGGCGTCGGAATCGCCGCGTTCTTCCTGTCGCGGGCGCACCGTGTCCCGAACGGCGCGCCGACGCTGGTCGTCAGCGAGCGCGCACCGGCGTGAGGTAGAGATCCTGGAAGTCGAAGCTGAAATCGGTCAGCGGCGACGCGGCCTGCATCGTCGCGTGATCGATCGTCCCGTCGGGATTCAACGCGAAGGTGACGTACGCATCCGCACGCAGCTCACGGTCGCGCCAGCGGGTGATGAAGGTGTCGTGCTGCCAGTGCACCATGTCGCCGACGAGGCTTGGCGTGTGCGCGAAGCGCATCACCAGCTTGCCGTTTTCCGCCGCGATCGCGATGTCGCCGTACCATGCATCGCTGTAGCTCCCGGCGTAGGCCACGAGCGGCAGCGATGGACCGGACGCCGAATCGCGCTTCGACGTCGCTTCGCTCTCGGCTCGCTGCGCACGCGCCAGTGCCTCGCGGTCGAGGTTCGCGTAAATCGCCGCGTAGTCGTGGGGCGGGACCGCGAGATACCCATCGAGCACACGAAGGGTGATCGACTGGAACGCGCTCCCCGACTCCTGGTTGGTGAGCACCGCGACGCCGAGGCGCAGCTCGGGGATCATAGTCACCTGCGAGACGTAGCCGGGGAGGCCGCCGGTGTGCGTCAGCATCTTCCGCCCCTGGTACTCGGTGACGTTCACGCCTAACGCGTAGCCGCGGAAGTTCGCGCCCGTCCACGACAGCGCCGGGGCCGGTGGATTGGCGACCAGCGGGGTCACGATCCGCCAGAGCTGCCGCGTCGTCGTCTCCGGATAGAGGCGCGTGCCATCGCCCAGCCGTCCCGAGTCGAGTTGCACGATCATCCACTTCGCCATGTCCTCCGCCGTCGAGTTGATCCCGCCGGCGGGGTTGGTGCTCTCCCCGGTGAACGGCGCGATCGGGCGGACGACGCCTTCGACTTCGGCGTGGGTCGCTGCAACGTCGGGACCGGACATGTCGGCGTGGCTGACGTTGCTCTGCGTCATCCCCACCTTCGCGAGGATCCGCGATGACATGAACTGCTCCCACGTCTGCCCGGTCACCGCTTCGATCAGCTCACCGGCGACCTGGTA
>DASSZC010000120.1:0-4435 GCA_035702925.1 Gemmatimonadaceae bacterium
CATCGCCGAGAGGTAGTAGTGCGGCGAGACGACGAGGATCGCGTCGGCGCCCCGCCGCGCCGCCTCACGCGATCGCCTGACGACGATGCGCGTCGACTCGCCGCCGCACCCGGCGACCAGCCACCGCTCCGGCGGCACCGCCTCCCGCGCCCAGGCCACGAGATCGCCCCGCTCGTCCTCGTCGAGCAGCGCCGCCTCGCCCGACGAGCCGGCGACGACGATGCCGTGGACCCCGTCGGCGAGGTGCGCCTGCACGTTGCTGAGGAAGGCGTCACGGTCGATCGTCTCGTCGCCACGGAACGTCGTGACCACCGGACATAGCACACCGCCTAACGGTCGTCGCCCGCGCTGTTCGCTCATGGATTCAGGAAGTCGAGACCGCTGCCGAAGCCGTTGTCCGGCGGCGCCGTCTCGGGTTGAAGCTGCACCGGTCGCGCAGCACCACTGGTCGTCCCGCCCTGCCCCGTCTTCTTCGACATCCCGCCGAAGGTGCGCATCTGCAGCTCGAAGTCGCTCGGCTTCGACGCGTTCGCGTGCGCCACCTCGTAGGACACGTCCCCCGACAGCACCAGCTCCGTCAGGTGCTGGTCGAAAGTCTGCATCCCGTACTGCTCCTTCCCCTCGGACATGTAGTCGCGGATCTCGGGAAGGTTGCCGCCGTCGACGATCAGGTCGCGGATCGTCGGCGTGACCACGAGGATCTCCGCCGCCGCGACGCGTCCCTTGCCATCGGCGCGCGGCAGCAGCCGCTGCGAGATGACCGCGTGCAGCGACTCCGCCAGCCGGATGCGGACCACCGCCTGTTCCTGCGGGGGAAACATGGCCATGATGCGCATGATCGTCGAGATCGCGTCAGGCGTGTGCAGCGTCGAGATCAGCAGATGGCCGGTCTCCGCCGCCTTGATCGCCGTGTCGATGGTCTCCGCGTCGCGCATCTCGCCGATCATGATCACGTCGGGATCCTGCCGCAGCGCGGCACGGAGTCCCATCTTGAAGCTCTCCGTGTCGGCGCCGATCTCCCGCTGCGTCAACGACGACTTCACGTCGCGGTGGAGGAACTCGATCGGGTTCTCGAGGGTGATGATGTGCCGGTTCTCGGTGGTGTTGATGTAGTTCACCAGCGCCGCCATCGTCGTGCTCTTCCCAGAGCCGGTGACCCCGGTCACCAGTACCATCCCGCGCTCGGCCTGGGCGATCTTCGTCAGCGCCGGGGGCAGCCGCAGCTGCTCGACCGTCGGCACCTCGAAGGGGATCACCCGCATCACGATCGCGAAGCTCCCGCGCTGCCGCAGGATGTTCACGCGGAAGCGGCCGATCCCCGGTGCCCCCCATCCGCAGTCGTAGTCGGTGATCGTGTCGATGCGCTTGCGATCTTCCTCGTTCCGGATGAGGTCGAGCGCGATCGCCCGCGTCTGCTCCGGGGTCAGTGCCTGGCGCGTGAGCGGGACCAGCTCGCCGTTGATGCGCGCGCGGAACACGTCCCCCGCCTTGATGTGCACGTCCGACGCGCCACGATCGACCGCCGCCTTGATGATTCGCTGCATTTATCCGTCAACTCCCGTTGTTTGCCGCAGTTGCACTTCTCTCATCTCTTGTCGCCGTGCTGAAGCTGGTCAATATCCGGCGGACTTGTCGACCACGTTCCGCAGCGGCCGTCCTTCGGCATAGCGCGTCCAGTTGTCGAGGAACAGGTCCAGCTGCCGCTCCCAGTACCAGCGCGGCGAGACCCCCGAAACGTGAGGGGTGACCAGCACGTTGCGAAGCTGCCAGAGGCGGCTCGACGCCGCCAGTGGCTCCTTCTCGAAGACGTCAAGCACCGCGCCGCGCAGCCGCCCTTCCTCGAGCGCGGCCGCCAGCGCGCCCTCGTCGAGCAGCGATCCGCGCCCGACGTTGACGACGATCGCGTCGCGCTTGAGCCGCGCGATCCGTTCGACGTTCAGCAACGCCCGTGTCTCCGGGGTCGCCGGCGTCGAAAGAACCACGACGTCAGCGTCAGGCAGCTCGGCGTCCACGCCGCCAGCGCCGACGACACGCTCGAAACCGTCAGGCACCCCGCGCTCCGGATGCCGCCGCACCCCCACGCACCGCGCCCCGAAGTGCGCCATCGCGTCGGCGATCGCCGACCCCAGCCCCCCCGCGCCGATCACCAGCACCCGGCAGTCGGCCAGCTCGCGCACCGTCGACTCGTCGCCGACGAAGGGCTGCTTGTCCCACTTTCCCTCGCGCTGCAGCTCGACCGCGATGTCGAAGGAGCGCAGGAAATGCAGCACCCCGCCGAGCACGTGCTGGGCGATCGGCTTCCCGTAGATCCCCGCCGAGTTGGTGAGCACGACGTCGCTGGCGACCATCTCCGGGAACAGCGCCGCGCCCACGCCGGCCGCCGCCGAATGCACCCAGCGCAGCGATTTCCCCGCCGCGAACACCGCCCGCGACAGCCCGAATCCGTAATACGCCTCGGCGTTCGCCACCTGTCCGAGAACCTCGTTGCTCGGGGGCGACCCGCCGTCGCCATCGGAGACCGTCGGCGCGCTGATGAAGTGCACGCGCCACCCGTCCGGCATCGCCCGCTCGATGCGGGCGCGCGCGGCCGGCGTCAGCGACCAGTTGCGCGAGGTCGCGGCGAGGTCGGCGACGAGCAGTCGTGTCCCCGCGGGACCGTTAGGCGTGCGTGCCACCGGCGGTGCGTCAGTCGAACTGCGCGCTGAGCACGTCGCTCCGCCGCATCAGGGCGGCGGAGATGATGTCGTACTGGCGCGCGGGTCCCATCAGCTTCAGCTCGTAGGTGCGATCGTCACTATGCTCATAAACGGTTTTCTGCAGCACCTGGATCCCCGCCGAGTTGAAGATCTGCTCGAGCTCGTCGAAGGGCGTCCGCGGGAGGACGCGCAGCGTCCCGCCGATCACCCGCCGCGTCTGCAGCAGCCGCTTCTCGACCCGGCCAAGGCCATAGAGCACGCTGGCAACGAGCAGCGTCGCACCGGCCGCCTCGATGAAGCTCCCCGCCCCGATCGTCAGCCCGATCGCCGCGACCACCCAGATCGTCGCCGCGGTGGTCAGCCCGACGACGGTTCCCCGCGCCTGGAGGATCGTCCCGGCGCCAAGGAAGCCGATCCCCGAGATCACCTGCGCGGCGAGTCGCGCCGGGTCGCCGATCCGGACCCCGCTCTCGGTGATACCGATGCGTATCGAGAGGTCCATCAGCATCGCCGATCCGACGCAGATGAGGATGTTCGTGCGCAGCCCGGCGGGCTTCCCCGAGAGCTCGCGCTCGAGACCGACCGCCCCCCCGAGCAGCACGGCCAGCGCGAGCTTGGCGAGCAGGTCGAGCCGGAGTACGGTGACGAACAGTCCGGCCGACGGAATGTCTGGTGCGGCGAGCATTGCGATCACGATGCGCCTGGAACGAGCGGTACCCCCCGCCGTCAGGCGACCGTGAACCGCCGCCTGACGCGCAGGGCTTTCCCCATTGCGTCAGTCGCGGTGGTCAGCGGTTGCCCAGGTCGCGAACGTCGTCGGCCGTGGTGTCCGGCGAGGAATCGCCGTACGCCATGCTCCGCGTCTGTTCCTCGAGCTGGGCGATCGTCGCCTCGTCGGGGTGGGTCGGGGTGGCGAACTGGCGGAAGACGCTGCTTCCGCACTTGCTGCACTTGATAGACGACGGAACGCTCTGATCGAAAAACTGCTCCGCGCCGCAAGTGATGCAGACCATCGTCACGAGGCCGCGGGGTTCGGAACCAGCCATGTCTCCTCCGGGTGGGGTCTACCCCCGGAGCTAGGCAAGTCCCATGCGCTCCTTGACCTCCCCCATCGTCTCGCGCGCGATCGCCCGGCAGTGGGTGGCCCCCGACGCCAGGGCGTCGTCGACCATCCGCGGATTGGCCTCGATCTCCGCGGCCCGCCGCCGGATCGGGATCAGTTCGGCCTCCATCGACTGGTGGAGCACCTTCTTGCAGTCGATGCACCCCCACGCGGCGGTCCGGCAGTTCGTCGCCACCTGCTCGACCGTGGCGGGGTCGCTGAACGCCCGGTGGAGGTGATAGATGTTGCAAACCTCCGGGGTCCCGGGGTCGGTCTTCTTGATGCGCGCCGGGTCGGTGGTCGCCGGCCGCAGCTTCGCCCAGATCTGCTCGCTGCTCTCGAGGAGGCCGATGTAGTTGTTCAGCGACTTCGACATCTTCGCCTGATTGTCGAGTCCCATCACCCGGCGCGTCGGCGTCAGAAGTGCCTGCGGCTCGGGGAAGTAGTCGACCCCCGCGCCGAAAGCGGCGTTCCAGCGCCGCGCGATCACCCGCGACAGCTCGAGGTGCTGGACCTGGTCCTCGCCGACCGGCACCTGGTCGGCGCGGTAGAGCAGGATGTCCGCGGCTTGCAGCACGGGATACGTCAGCAGCCCGACGATGACGCTCTCCTGGCGCTGCGACTTCTCCTTGAACTG
>DASSZC010000394.1:0-3646 GCA_035702925.1 Gemmatimonadaceae bacterium
GGCTGTCAAATGCGGATGGTGTCAACCTTTGCGTGGTGCGCGAGCCCCCGCCACATTGCGGCCATGAAGACCTCGACCACCCGGCTCATTCCCGGGCTCCTCCTCGCCGCCCTCGCCGCGTGCGGCGGCTCGTCGAGGAACGCGGACGCGGTGCCGGCGGGCCCCGCCCCCGACTCCTTCCGGGTGGCCTTCGTGACGAGCAAGGGGACCTTCCTCGTCGACGCCCACCGCCCCTGGTCGCCTAACGGCGCGGACCGCTTCTACGCCCTCGTCCGCAGCGGATTCTTCGACGAGAACCGCTTCTTCCGCGTCCTTCCCGGCTACATCGCGCAGTTCGGGATCAACGACAAGAAGAAGGTCAACGAGAAGTGGGACGCGCCCATCCGCGACGACCCGCGGCGGGAGAGCAACGTTCGCGGCACCCTCGTGTTCACCAGCAGCGGCCCCGATACCCGCGCCCACCAGCTCTTCATCAACCTCGCCGACAACAAGCGCCTTGATGGGCAGGGCTTCGTCCCCTTCGGCCGCGTGGTCTCGGGGATGGAAGTCGTCGACTCGCTCTACGACGACTACGGCGAGGCCCCCGTGCAGCAGCTCATCGCGACGTTAGGCAACAACTACCTGCTGCGGATGTTCCCGAAGCTGGACTACATCAGGACGGCGACGCTGAAGTGATGCAGGTCACGTCTTCGCCGACGTGACGCCCGAGTGAGAGTGCGGCCGGGTCCGGTGCGTAGCACCGATGCGCCCATCCGGCGCGGCAGTTCCGCTTTCCGGAATCTCACTCGGAGAAACGATGCACAAGAAGACTTCACTGGCCGCGGCGCTCGCCCTGGCCACGATCCTCGTCGCGTGCGGCGGCGGCGACGCCGGCACCGGCCCCGGCGAGAAGACCGTCGTCGTGGTCACCCCAGGCACGATCAGCAAACCGGCGGGATACACGACGGAGTTCGCCGCGACGGTCAACGGCACGGCGGCGACCGCGGGCCAGGTGACCTGGAGCTCGAGCAACACCGCTGTCGCGACGGTGAGCAACAGCGGGATCGCGACCGCGGTCGCTGCGGGAACGGCAACGATCCGCGCGACGAGCGGGAGCGCGTTCGGCGAGGCGACGATGACCGTCGTCGCGAACACGACGCCGACGGTGAGCGCTGGTGCTGATGTTTCGGGCAACCGCTATTCCCAGGTGACGCTGACGGCGAGCGGTACCGATGCTGAAGGGCAGCCACTGACCTATCGCTGGATGCAGATCAGCGGGCCGGCTGTCACCGGCGCAACGAGCTGGACACAGCCGAGCCTCACCGTGACGCTTTCGGGAACGGTCACCGTGCTTCGCTTCACCGTCGTCGCCAGCGACGTCGCGCTGGCCAGCCGCCCCGACACCGTCGCGGTCTACGTCGTCGAGGACGCGGCGAAGACCGTGTGGGTGTCGCCTAACGGCAACGACAACGATGCCGGCACGCGCGCCGCGCCGATGGCCACGATCACGGCGGCGATCGCGCGGGCGGGGCAGAACGGTGCCGACGTCTACGTCACCGAGGGCACCTACAACGAGCGCGTGTACCTGAAGACCGACGTGTCGCTGTACGGCGGGTTCGCCAGCGACTGGAGCGCGCGCTACCCTGTCAGCGACGCGACCCACCGCTCGGTGATCCACAACGAGGGCAATGCGATGATGGGGTACCTCGTCCAGAACGTGACGGTCGAAGGCTTCGCGCTGGAGACACCGGATGCGGCGCCCGGTGCGAGCAGCTACGCGCTGGCGTTCGAGACGGCGAAGCGGGTGACGTTCCAGCACAACGCGATCTCGGCGGGTGCGGGTGGTGCAGGCACGGCCGGCGCGGTCGGCGCGCGCGGAGTCACGGGGCAGAATGGGGTCTCGAGCACGCGGGAGATCTATCCGGGGGCGGGCGGATCCGGGGCCGGCGCTGGCGGCCGCGGCGGCGATGCGTCGACGCCGGCGGCGCCGGGCGGGAGCGGCGACCTGCCGTTAGGCGGTCCTGGTGGAGCGGCCGCCCACCCGCCGACACCGGGCGCCAACGGCGCGCCGGGCCTTGCCGGCGCGACCGGGGCGGCGGGCGGCGGCGGGGCGGCGTTCGGGTCCATTGGCACCGACGCGCTCTACATTCCCGCTGGCGGTGGAACTGGTGCGACCGGCGCGCCGGGGGGCGGTGGCGGTGGAGGTGGGGGCGGCGGCAACGTCTTCTTCTTCCCCGTCAACTACAACGGCGGCGGTGGGGGCGGCGGCGGCGCAGGGGGTTCGGGGGGCACGGGAGGCACTGGTGGCACGGGTGGCGGCGGATCATTCGGGATCCGGTTGATCAACTCCACTGACATCACCTTCTACGACAACACGATCACCACCGCTGCCGGCGGCGCGGGCGGGGTTGGCGGAGCGGGAGGCCTCGCCGGCTACGGCGGCAGCGGCGGGAACGGCTATGACCCGTCGTCGGCCAATGACGGTCGGGAGGGCGGCAGGGGCGGCAACGGGGGGTTCGGCGGCGTCGGCGGCCAGGGTGGCGGCGGCGGCGGTGGCCCCTCGGTCGGGTTGGTCGTGGTCGGCACCTCCACCTTCACCGACACCGGCAACGCCTTCACCCTCGGCAACGGGGGAATGGGCGGCCTGCCTAACGGCGCCACCGGGCAGAGCGCGAGGGTGGTCACGCTCCCCTGAGGCATGCTGAGTGATGAAGCGCAGCGGGCGGAGACTCCGGTCTCCGCCCGTTGTGCGTTCACGACTCGGTCAATCCGGCTTGTTCCGCATGTGATCGGCGAGCGCGTGCAGCTTCTCCTTCAGCATCACGTGCAGCTCCGCCGGCATCGGCTGCTCGTCCATCGCCCGGTCCATGCACCAGAGCCACTCGTCCCGCTCCCGGCTCGCGATCGCGAAGGGAAAATGCCGCTGCCGCAACCGCGGATGTCCGTGCTTCTCGACATACAGCTGCGGTCCGCCGAGCCACCCGGTGAGAAACATGTACAGCTTCTCCCGCGAAGACTTGAGGCTCGTCGCATGCAGCGCGCGAACATTCTTCGCCTCGGGCGCCGAGTCCATCAGGTCATAGAACCGATCGACCAGCTGCCTGACGGCGGCATCGCCGCCGATCTGGTCGTAGGGGGTGAGACGAGGGGAAGACATGCGAGAAATATACGGCTGCGCGATGGGCGGAGCGGCGACTGCGGAACGGCGACTGCGGAACGGCGCCACCGAGGCACCGAGACGCCGAGAACAGCCTCGAAGGGTGAGTGCTTTTCGCCAGAGCCGAACAGCTTGGGGGCAAGGGGGTGAGATGATCTCACCACGTTTGCCGCCAAAGCGGTTCGAGTCTTGTTCAAGCGGTGTCGCCGCAGTTACCAGACGCTCCGTGCGCTCCGTGACTCCTGTGAAATATTCCCGCCGTTGCAAACGCAACTGCAACTGCTGTTGAACAGGAGTCACGGAGCCACGGAGGACGGCCTGGGCGCGCAAGGCTCGCGACGCCGGTCCGCAACAGCTCTGCCCTGACGGGCTGTTCTCGGCGCCTCGGTGCCTCGGTGGCGCCGTTCCGCAGTTCCCCCGCCTTCAACGCTCTCGCCCCCTCACCCTAACGCTTGCCTCAAGTCCGCGATGATGTCCTCCGGGTGCTCCAGCCCGATCGACAGCCGCAGC
>DASSZC010000506.1:0-7480 GCA_035702925.1 Gemmatimonadaceae bacterium
CCTGCAACAGGTCGTGGAGCTCCGCGCGCTCGAGCTGCTTGACGTTCGTCAGCTCACGCACCGCCGCCAGAATTTCCGCTGAACTGACCATCGCGAACCCCTCTACCGTTTCCAGTGAAACGCGAGCCGGGCTTCACGAACCCCGGCCAGCGTGATACGCCGCTCCTCACCCTTCGCCATCCGAACGACCGCTGTCTCCGCGCCCGGCTCGCCATCGACCGACATGATCTCGACCTCGGCCCGTCCCCCGACCTCATCGCTGACGATGTTCGCCTGACGCCCAACGAAACGCCGCCAGTCCCCGGCATGTCGGAGCACTCGCTCCACACCCGGCGACGAGACCTGCAGGACATACTGCGTTCCGGCGACATGACCGGCGTCGAGCCTTGCCTCGATCGCCCGCGACGCCTTCGCGCAGTCCTCGACCGTCACTTTCTCCTGGTCGAGCCGATCCATCCGGACATCGATCACCGGGCGACCCTTCGTCCCGCCCTTCCTGAGCTCGACCAACTCGAATCCGAGTGTGTCAAGCTCCTTCCGGACAATGACTTCCAGCGAATCGCTCACGTTTTGTCGAGATGGCGGACAACGGCTCCAAGAACAAAAAAATGTGGGGAAACTCCCCCACATTCAGCCCGCGTCCCGTCTCCCCTGGCGTCGAGCAACCTGAATCTAGCTTGTGCGAAGGCGGGAATCAAGCACGCAAGTGGTGAGCCTCACTGCGGATGAGCCACGATCACCCCGAGCTGCCGCCCGGAGTCGCCGGCGCGATGCGAGAAGAAGCGGTCGTTGTCGCAGCGAGTACAGCGCTCACTGACGGTGATCTCGCGGACCCCGAGCGCGCGCGCATGCTCGGCGATCAGGAGCCTGAGGTCGACTCGTGTCGGGCGGTCGACAGCTGTTCCGGTCAGCGCCCCGTAGACGTCGGGGCTCACCTCGTAGCACTTGCCGCAGATCGCGGGGCCGCAGTGGAGGACGAGCTCCGACGCTGGACAGCGCTCCTGTTCGAGGATCGCGACGGCGCGCTCGGTAATGCGGCCGGCGGTCCCCCGCCATCCCGAGTGCAGCAGCGCGCTGACGCCGCTGCGGTGGGCGATGAAGACCGGAACGCAGTCGGCGATGGTCACGGCCATCGCCGTCCCCGGAAGGGGGGCGAGGTGGCCATCGGCGTCGTCGGCGCGCAGCCACCCGGTCCACCCGGGGACGTGGCGGATGACGGTCGCCTCGTGGACCTGCCGCGCACTGGCGAGGCGGGCGCCGCCGAGCAGCTCGCGCAGCGCACCCCAGCGGGCGAAGACTTCCCCGACCTGCTCGTCCCCCTGCAGCCCGAAGCTCCCCGCGGCGCGGGTCGTGGTGAAGGCGGTGACGCCTAACGCGGCGAACCCCGGCGCGATCTCGCGATCGTCAGGCGCGCCGGTGCCCGCGCCGCCGGGAACGGTCACTTCTCGCGACGATCCTCGACGCGCTCGATGCGGGCGCCGAGGGCGCGAAGGCGCTCATCGATCCGCTCGTAACCGCGCTCGATCTGGCCGACGTTGTTGATGGTGCTCGTTCCGCGCGCGCAGAGCGCGGCGAGGAGCATCGCCATCCCGGCGCGAATGTCGGGAGATTCGACGGTCGAGGCGCTGAGCGCCGACGGTCCGGCGACGATCGCGCGATGCGGGTCGCAGAGCACGATGCGCGCGCCCATCGAGACGAGCTTGTCGACGAAGAACATCCGCGACTCGAACATCTTCTCGAACATCAACACCATCCCCTTGCACTGCGTCGCGGTCACGATCGCGATGCTCATGACGTCGGCCGGGAACGCGGGCCAGGGCTGGTCCTCGAGCTTCGGCACGGCGCCTCCGAGGTCGCTCTGGATCTCCATGCTCTGGTTCGCCGGGACGACGAGGTCATCGCCGTCGACTTCGCAGACCACGCCGAGGCGCTCGAAGCCCATGCGAATCGCGCGCAGGTGCTCGACGCCCGCGCGCTCGATACGGAGCGGCGACTTGGTGACCGCGGCGAGCCCGATGAAGGAGCCGACCTCGATGTGATCCGGACCGATGCGATGCGTCGCGCCGCCGAGGGTGCGACCACCCTCGATCGTTACGCGGTTGGTGCCGATGCCATCGATGCGCCCACCGAGCGCGACGAGGAAATGGCACAGATCCTGGACGTGCGGCTCGCAGGCGGCGTTGCCGATGATCGTCGTCCCCTTCGCCATCACGGCCGCGGTGATCGCGTTCTCGGTGGCCGTCACGCTCGGCTCGTCGAGGAACATCTCGGTCCCCTTGAGCCCCGACGTCCTGAACTCGAGCAGCTTGCCGATCTTGTAGGTCGCGCCGAGCTGCTCGAGGGCGAGGAAGTGCGTGTCGAGCCGGCGGCGTCCGATGACGTCGCCGCCCGGGGGCGGCAGCTTGATTTCGCCGCAGCGGCCGAGGAGTGGCGCGGCGAGGAGGATCGCGCCGCGGATCTTCTTGCAGAGGTCCGGATCGAGGTCGGCGGCTCGCAGGTCCTTCGCGTGAATGTGGAGGGTGTTGCGCTCCGCCCACTCGGCGCTCGCGCCGACCGACTGCACCAGCTCGACGAGCGTCTCGACGTCGCGGATGCGCGGGACGTTCTCGAGGACGACGGGCTTGTCGGTGACGAGCGTCGCGGCGACGATCGGCAGCGCCGCGTTCTTGTTGCCGGATGGCCGGATCGATCCGGACAGGCGATGGCCGCCTTCGACGATGTATTGAACCGCGGAGGTCTTCATTATCTGTTAGCTGCGAGCGGGTGTGAGTGGAACCGGCGCGAAGGATGGTCAGGGGCGGGGCGCGCGCGCAAGCGGAGGCGCGCTGTCAGGTGAAGGATGGTTGACGCGATGTGTCGAGGCTCACTACGATTGCCGCGGAAGGGCTCGGCTGGCCTCACCCTTGCACGATGGGAAGCGGGCCGAGGGGCGGATTGGCGCGATCCGTCCGGAGGTGCCACGACCCAATGGAGACGATGATCGACGCGATTACACACGCCGGCTCACTGCTGCTGCAGGCAACGGCGACGCTCCCGGACACGCTCTACACGAAGTCGGTCGCCGCGCAGCGCGGCTGGTTCGAGCAGCTGACCGCGATCGCGAGCGGTCTCGTCTCGCTCTCGCTGCTGGTGCTGACGGTGGCGCTGGTACCGGCCGCGTGGAATTTCCGGAAGAGCTACAAGAAGATCAGCGACCTGCTGGACAAGGTGTACGCGGACATCAATCCGCTGACCAAGCATGCGAGCGCGATCGCCGACAACGTCGACTACATCACGACGTCGGTGCGCGTCGACATGCAGCGGGTGAACCAGACGATCAACGCCGCCAACCAGCGGCTGCGTGAGGCGGTGGATCTCACCGAGCAGCGGATGAACGAGTTCAACGCGCTGCTCAAGGTCGTGCAGCAGGAAGCGGAGGACACCTTCGTCTCGACCGCGGCGATGGTGCGCGGTGTGCGGAAGGGGATGGAAACGTTCGACGAGCAATCGCGAGCGGACAATGTGGCGCGAGTGCCGCGCCCAGCCTACGAGAACGATGACTGGATCGAAGGGGGAGACTACGATGGCGACGACAGTTCGTCCGCGGCCGCGGACCGGCGGCCCGGCCCGCGCATCCGCTCGCGAGACCTCGCGTGACGAGTCGCGGGAGCAGCAGTTCGACCTGCTCACCGCGACGCTGATCGGCGTGGCACTTGGCGTCGGCACGACGCTGCTGCTGCGGCAGGGTCCGCGGGGCGAGCGCCCGCTGATGCCGATCCTCCGCGCCGCCGGCAAGGGCGCGAGGTGGGCGGGCGTGACCGGCTACGAAGGGGCGAAGATCGGGGCGAAGGCGGGGCGCCGCGGCGCATCGTGGGTCGCCGGCAAGGGCGAGGATCTCTGGGATCGCGTCCCGGCCGAGGAGATCGGTGAATCGATCGGCGAGTTCCTCGAGGAAGCACGCGACCGGATCAGCGACACGGTCGAGTCGGAGATCGAAGATCTTCGCAAGGCGATCAAGCGTCAGCGCCGCAAGCTCGGCGTCTGACGCCGGGCGCAGGTCAGGACGCGGCGCGCGGCTACCAGTCGCGCGCCTCGTCCGCTTGTCCGGGTTCATTCTCGCCGCGATCGTGCTCGGAGCGCTGCTTCCGCGCGCCGCGTGGGCGTGGACCCCGGGCACGCACATCATGCTCAGCGAAGCGGTGCTGCGCGCGCTCGGCACCCTCCCCGGCGCGATCGCCGAGCTGCTGCAGGCGTTCCCGTACGATTTCCTCTACGGATCGATCGCCGCCGACACGAGCATCGCCAAGAAGTACGCGGCTCCGGGGAGGCACTGCCACGCCTGGAACGTCGGGCTCGAGATCCACGACAAGGCGCGCGACGAGCCGCTCCGCGCCTTCGCGTTAGGCTACCTGACGCACCTCGCGGCCGACGTCGTCGCCCACAACTACTTCGTGCCGCGCCAGCTCGCGGTCGCGTCGCGGACGGCGGGACTGGGTCACAGCTACTGGGAGAGCCGCTTCGAGACGCACCTCGGCGAGGGGCACGCCCGGCGGGCGAAGGAGGTCATCCTCCTCGATCACAACCGCTCGGACGACCTGCTCGACCGCGTACTGAGCCCGACGATCTTCAGCACCCCGACCAACCGGCGGATCTTCCGCGGGATGGTCTACGTCACGGACAGCGAGTCGTGGCAGCGCGTGTTCAAGGTCGCGAAGGAGATGAGCCGGCACGACCTGCCTGACGCGGACGTCGAGCGGTACGTGGCGTTCGCCTACGACTACGTGATCGACTTCCTCGTGCGGATCGACCGCTCGGAGCCGTACAAGTTCGATCCGGCGGGGGAGGAGCACCTGCGGCTGGCGAAGATCATCCGCCGCGACACGCTCCGCGCTGGTGGCGGTGGAGCGGGGGCGCTGGTCGACGAGGCAGCGCGGCACTTCGCGCTGCCGTCGTCGACGCTCGACTATGCGCGGACAGGGGCGTCGCCGATCATCCCTGGGCCCTGGCCGCCAATAGCTGGTTGACCTTCTTCGCGTCGGCGCTCCCCTTCGACTTCTTCATCACGAAGCCGACGAGCACTCCCTGGAGCTTCTTCTCCCCGGCGACGTAGCGCTGCGCCTCGACCGGATGCTCGGCGAACACCTCGTCGATCCAGCCGACGAGCGCGCCGTCGTCATCGACCCTGACGAGGCCCTCGCGCTTGGCGACCTGCTCGGCGCGGTCGCCGGTCTTCACCATCTCGGCGAACACTTGCCGCGCCGCCGAATGGGCGACGACGCCGTCGCGAACGAGCTTGATCAGCGACGCGAGGTCGGCGGGGCGGACGCGGAAGCTCTCGAGCGACTCGCCGCTGGCGTTGAGCGCGGCGAGGACGCCGTTGACCGTCCAGTTGGCGGCGGCCTTCGCGTCCCCGCTCTGCCGGGCGACCCCCTCGAAGTAGTCGGCCAGCTCGGCGGACGAGGTGAGGACCTCGACGTCGTAGCTGCCTAACGCGTAGTCGGTGGTGAAGCGCTGGCGGCGCTTCTCCGGCAGCTCGGGGATCGACTTGCGCATCCGGTCGACGAACTCCTGCGCGAGCACGAGGGGCGGGAGATCGGGCTCGGGGAAGTAGCGGTAGTCGTGGCTCCCTTCCTTCGTCCGGCTCGGGCGCACCTCGCCCTTCGCGCCGTCGAAGAGCATCGTCTGCTGCTGCACCGTGCCGCCGCTCTCGAGGAGCTCGACCTGGCGCGCGAACTCGAGGGTGAGCGCCTTCTCGACGTTGGAGAAGGAGTTGAGGTTCTTGACCTCGGTCTTGGTGCCGAGCTTCACCTCGCCCATCCGGCGGGCGCTGACGTTGGCGTCGACGCGGAGGCTTCCCTTCTCCATGTCGCAGTCGCTGATGCCGCAGTACTGGAGGATCTGCTTCAGGGCGCGGAGGTAGCCGCCGGCCGCCTCCGCCGACCGCATGTCGGGACCGCTGACGATCTCGATGAGCGGAACGCCGGCGCGATTGAGGTCGATCGCGGTCGCGCTCGCGTAGCGGTCGTGGAGCGACTTGCCCGCGTCCTCCTCCATGTGCACGCGCTCGATGCCGACGCGAATGAGCGCCCCGTCGGCGCGATGGCCGATGGTGAGGTGCCCGTGTTCGGCGAGGGGCTTGTCGAACTGGGAGATCTGGTAGCCCTTCGGCAGGTCGGGATAGAAGTAGTTCTTCCGCGCGAACACCGAGACGAGGTTGACCTCGCAATCGAGGGCGATCGCGGCCCGCGTCGCCAGCTCGACGGCGTGCACGTTGAGCACCGGCAGCGCGCCGGGGAGCGCGAGGCAGACCGGGCAGGTGTTCGCGTTAGGCGGCGCGCCGAACTCGGTGCTGCAGTTGCAGAAGGCCTTGGTCCGGGTGCGGAGCTGGACATGGACCTCGAGCCCGACCACCATCTCCCAGTCGGCGCGGACGGCGGTCGCGCTCATCGCATCGCCTCCGCGCCGAGCGCCTTCTCGAGGGCGTAGGCGGCGCCGAACATCCGCGCCTCGTCGAAGTGCGGGGCGATGAGCTGGCCGCCGACCGGCAGCCCATCGACGAGGCCGATCGGCTGCGACATCGCCGGGACGCCGGCGAGGTTCGCGGTCCCGGTGAAGATGTCGCTGAGGTACATCTCGAGCGGGTCGGCCGACTTCGCGCCGAGCTCGAAGGCCGCGCTCGGCGTCGTCGGGGTGAAGAGCAGGTGCACCCCGCTGGCGAACACGGATCGGAAGTCGTCGGCGATGAGGGTGCGGACCTGCTGCGCCTTGCGATAGTACGCGTCGTAGTAGCCCGCCGACAGCACGTAGGTGCCGAGGAGGATGCGGCGCGTCACTTCCTTGCCGAAGCCGTGCGAGCGAGTCGCCTCGTACGTGCCGGCGAGGGTGTCGGCCGCCTCACGCACGCCGTAGCGCACGCCGTCGAAGCGCGCGAGGTTCGACGACGCCTCGGCCGGGGCGATGATGTAGTAGACCGGGATCGCGAGCTCGGTGTGCGGCAGCGAGACGTCGCGCACCTCGGCGCCGAGCTGGCGGAACATCTCGAAGGCGCGCTCGCAGCGCGCACGGATGCGCGCATCGAGGAACTCCGGGAAGTACTCCTTCGGGCGGCCGATGACGAGTCCCTCGAGCGAGGCGCCAGCGGCGTCGCCGTAGCGCTCGACGGGGACGTCCGCGCTGGTCGCGTCCATCGGGTCATGGCCGGCGATCGCCTCCATGCCTAACGCGGCGTCGTCGACGGTCGCGCCGAAGACGCCGATCTGGTCGAGCGAGGAGGCGAAGGCAACGAGCCCGTAGCGGCTGACGCGGCCGTAGGTCGGCTTCACCCCGACGACGCCGCAGAATGCCGCCGGCTGCCGGACCGACCCGCCGGTCTCCGAGCCTAACGCGATCGGCACCATCCCGGCGGCGACGACCGCCGCCGAGCCCCCCGACGAACCGCCGGGGACGCGCGAGGCGTCGCGCGGGTTGCGCGCCGGGCCGTAGGCACTGTTCTCGGTTGACG
>DASSZC010000047.1:0-3609 GCA_035702925.1 Gemmatimonadaceae bacterium
GCGACGTCGACGTCGAAGCAGCGCTGCGCAAGGTGCACAGACGCATGGCGGAACCCGCGGAGGCTGTCGTCGCGATGCCATCCCCCGCGCGACGGTTGCGCATCGATCGCATCGAGCGCGCGGCGGCCCCTGCCTCACGGCGGTGGCGTCTCATCGGATCGCTCGCCGCGGCGGCGGCGCTCGTCCTGACAGCGATCGGGATCTGGAACGCTCGCCGTGCCAGTGGTGTCGCGCCGACGGCGACGGCGATGACCTGGTCGACCGCGGTCGGCGAACGCGATTCCGTCCGGCTCGCGGACGGGAGCACGGTGATCCTCGGTCCGTCGAGCGAGCTGGATGTCGCGGCCGGTTACGGTGCGTCCGAGCGGGAGGTCGAGCTGCGCGGCGAGGGATACTTCGCCGTCGTGCACGACGCGGCTCGCCCATTCACCGTGCATTCGGGTGGCGCGACGATCGTCGACGTCGGGACGACGTTCAGCGTTCGCGACGACGCCGATGCGAGCGTGCGCGTCGCGGTGACGTCGGGGTCGGTGCGTGTCAGCCGCGGGTCGAGTGCCGACAGCGGTGTCGTGCTCGCTGCCCGCGACGTCGTGACGCTGGCCGGCGATGCGCCGGCCAGTGTTGCGCGAAGTGCGGTGACTGCTGGCGACACCGCGTTCACTCGCGGCGCGCTGGTGCTGCGTGACGCGCCGCTGTCGCAGGTCGCGACCGAGCTGCGCCGCTGGTACGGGATCGAGCTCCGCGTGGCCGACAGCGCGACCGCGCGGCGGCGCCTGACGGCAACCTTCGCCGGTGAGAGCCCGGAGCAGGCGATGGCGATCATCGGGGCCGCGCTCGGCGCGCGCCTCGAGCGTCGCGGGGACACGGTGATCGTGCGGTGACCGGCGCCGCGGCCCGCTCGCTCGCGGTGTCGCTGCTGGCACTCGGCAGCGCGCTCGTCCCGCCGCGCGCGCTGGTCGCGCAATCGGCGAGCTGCGGGAGCGCGGACGATGTGGTGCCGGCGGTCCCGCCGCAGGGATGGGCACCGCCGCTCGACCGGACCGTCTCCCTCGACGCGCGGGACGTCTCGCTCCGCGACGCGCTCGACCGGCTGGCGGCGGCGGCCGATGTGCGGCTCTCCTACAGCCCCGACGTCGTCCCGGTGGACCGGAGGGTCTGCGCGTCGTTCCACGATGTCGCGTTAGGCGGGGCCCTCAGCGAGCTGCTTCGCGGCGCGGGAGTGGAGGCTCGGGCGATCGGGGGAAGCCAGGTCGTCCTCGCGCCGCTGCGCGACCCGACTGCCGGCGCCCCGCGCGAGCCGACGATGCTCGAGCGCGTGATCGTGACCGGGAGCGCGGCCGGTGCGCCGGAGCGCCCGCTCAGCGTCGAGGTGACGACGATCAGCGGCGCGGCGCTGCGCGCTCGCGGAGCCGGCGGGACCGTCGCCGAGGCGCTGAGCGGCGCGGTCCCCGGGGTGTGGGCGTGGGCGCAGCCGCCGGCGAGCCTCCTCGTTCGCTATGCGAGCATTCGCGGCGCGAGCTCGTTCGACGCCTATCCGAAGGTCTACATCGACGGCATCGAAGTCGCGAGCCCGCTCCTCGTCTCGCGCATCGATCCGGCGACCGTGGACCGCATCGAGATCATCCGCGGCCCGCAGGGCGCGGCACTGTACGGAAGCGACGCGATCAGCGGGGTCGTGAACATCGTCACGCGCACCGACGGCGTCGCCGACGGATCGCCGCGCTTCGGCATCGACGCGAGCGGTGGCGCGGTCACCAGCGACTACGTCGCGCGCCCGACGGTCACCCAGCGCTACGGGGTGACGGTGCGCGCCGGCTCGAGCACCCGCGCCGCAACGTTAGGCATCGCCGCCGGTGGCACCGGGCCCTACGTCCCCGGCGCCTGGGGGCGCGATGTCTCGGGAGTGCTCAGCACCCGCCTCGTCGGCGCACGGTCGATCGTCAACGCGATGGCCCGCCTGTCGCTCGCCGACGCGTCGGCCACCGAGAGCCCGGTCCTCGCCGATTCGGTGTTCCACGCGACAGGGATGTCGGGATCGGGCCCGATCGCCTTCACGCCGGCGAGCGTCCAGTCGTCGCGGGAGTACACGGCGGGGACGACGATCCGGCTGATGCAGAGCTCCCGCCTGACGCACAGCGTCGTCCTCGGCGTCGACGGCTACCGGCTGAGCGGGGTCCCGGCGGCGAGCACCGCCATCCCGTCAGCCGCCGACGCCGCGCTCCGCGATGCCGCCGGCGGCGCCGACCGTGGCTCCCTCCGCCTGGCGACGATCGCCGACCTCGGCCACGCCGCGGGGATCGGGACGACGCTGACGTTAGGCGCGGAGCGCTCGATCCTGCGCTCGGCGACGGTGAGCACGCTGGCCCCCACGCCATTGCCGATGCCGGTGGTACGTGGCGAGTCGCCAAGAGGCCCGCTGTTGTCCGATGGCGGGTCGGGACCGGGGAGCGGTCACGATGGAGGACGGCTCGACGACGTCGCGTGGCGGACGAACACCGGGTTGATCGCGCAGCTGAACGCCGCGCTGCTCGATGTGGCATATCTCACGGCGGGCGCACGGCTCGAGCGAAGCGGCGGCTTCCCCGGCGCGGGGCAGTGGAACGTCCTTCCACTGGTCGGCGTCGCGCTCGTGCGCGGCACGCAGGACGTGCAGCTGAAGGTGCGCGGAGCCTATGGCCGGGGGATTCGCGGCCCGCGCACGGCGAGCCGCGAGACGATGTCCGGCTCGGGGCGCGGCCGCGACAGCTATGGCGGCGAGGATGAGATCACGCGTCGTGGAATCGCCGCCGAGTCGCAGCGTGGCAGCGAAGCGGGGTTCGACCTGTACGTCGGGCGCATCTTCGCGCTGCGGGCGACGCGATTCAACCAGGTTGCCTCCGGACTGATCCAGCGCGTCGCCATCGCCATCGACACGACGTACCGGAGCGGATCCCTGGGTCCACGCCAGGTCGAATACGCGCTGCAGAACGTGGGCAGGGTCTCCAATCGTGGATGGGAGATCGATGGCACCTTCACCCGCAGCGCGCTCTCGCTGAGCGGCTCCTTCTCCGCGGTCTCGAGCATCGTCAGGCAGCTCGACGGCGGGTATACCGGCGACCTGCGGACCAACGACCGGATGCTCGAGGTCCCCGCGCGCACGGCGAGCCTGACCGCTGCCTGGACCGGCAACGGCTGGCTCGCCTCGGTGACGGCGGCGCGTGCGTCCGACTGGATCAACTACGACCGGATCGGCCTCGCCTGGTCGGTGGTACACGACACGCGGCCCCCCGACCAGCCGATCGGTGACTGGCTGCGCGGCTACTGGCACAGCTACAGCGGCGTCACCCGCGTCCGCGCCGCGCTGTCGCGCGACGTGACGCCATCGCTGACCGCGATCGCCACGGGCGAGAACCTCCTCGACTACCAGCGCGGCGAACCGGACAACGTGACGATCGTTCCGGGAAGGACAGTGTCGCTCGGGATTCGCGCCGCGTTCTGATCCCGTCCGCGCCGAACGGTCGGCGGCGTCCAGGGTCAGCGTCAGCTCCCGCTGCCGGCGCAGTACGTCGATGGTGATCGCGCGCCGGCCGTCACGAGCGGCGCGCAGGCGCTGGGGTGTCACCGGCGAAC
>DASSZC010000219.1:0-6920 GCA_035702925.1 Gemmatimonadaceae bacterium
TTCCGCCGTCCCCTTTCCAGAAGCGGCGGACATTGTCGCGGTACTTGCCGTTCCATTCGGCCCAGCCCGGCGGAAAATTGCCGACCTGGTAGCCGCCGGGTCCGACGTCCCACGGCTCGGCGATCAGCTTCACCTGCGAGAGGACGGGGTCCTGCTGCATGATGTCGAAGAAGGTGCCGAGGCGGTTCACCTCGAAGAGCTCGCGAGCGAGCACCGGGGCGAGGTCGAAGCGGAAGCCGTCGACGTGCATCTCGGTCACCCAGTAGCGGAGGCTGTCCATGATCAGCTGCAGCGTCCGCGGGTGCAGCATGTTCAGGCTGTTCCCCGTCCCCGTGAAGTCGGTGTAGAAGCGCTGGTTGTCCGGCTGGAGCCGGTAGTACGCCGTGTTGTCCACGCCGCGCAGCGAGAGGGTGGGACCCATGTGGTTCCCCTCCCCGGTGTGGTTGTACACGACGTCGAGGATGACCTCCATCCCCGCGCTGTGCAGCTTCTTCACCATCGACTTGAACTCGTACACCTGGTGCAGCAGCCCACCGCGCGCGTAGCGGACGTCGGGCGCGAAGAAGCCGATCGAGTTGTAGCCCCAGTAGTTCGTCAGCCCCTTGTCGGCGAGGTGCCGGTCGGTGACGAAGTGATGGACCGGGAGCAGCTCGAGGGCGGTGACGCCTAACGACAGGAGGTGCTCGATGATCGGGTCGGTGGCGAGCCCGAGGTAGGTGCCGCGCAGGTCCTCGGGCACCTCGGGATGCCGCATCGTCATCCCCTTGACGTGTGCTTCGTAGATGACGGTGCGGTTCCACGGCGTGCGCGGGGAGCGGTCGTTCCCCCAGGTGAACGCCGAGTCGACGACGACGCTCTTCGGGACACCGCCCGCGCTGTTCGAGAAGTCAGGCTCGAGGTCTTCCTTCTCCCCGCCGACCTTGTACGCGAACAGCGCGTTGCTCCACTTGATCGTCCCGCTGATCGCCTTCGCGTACGGATCGATCAGCAGCTTGCCGGGATTGAAGCGATGCCCCTCTTCCGGCTTGTACGGGCCGTGGACGCGATAGCCGTAGAGCTGTGCCGGCCGCACGTCGGGCAGGTAGCAGTGCCAGACCTGGTCGGTGCGCTCGCGCATGTGAATCGTCGCGAACTGGTCGGCGTCGTCGCTGTGACGAAAGAGGCAGAGCTCGACCGCCGTCGCGTTCTCCGAGAAGAGCGCGAAGTTCACCCCCTCGCCGTCCCACGTCGCTCCGAGTGGATAGGGCTGCCCGGGCCAGACTCGCATGCCTAACGTTGCTCCCGGCGGAACAGGGCCGCCGTGTATGAAGGTAGAGTGACCGCGCCACCGGTCGCACCGGTGTCGTCGGGCGCCGCTCCCGGCGACGGCTGGTAGGGCGCGTCGTCGGTGGAGAGCAGCGGGTCCCAGCCATCGTCGCCATCAGGCAGTGGAACGGCCTGCGACGACTCGCCGAGGTTGAAGAGCGCGAGGACCGCGTTTCCATCGGTCGGAGTCAGCTCGACGGTGATCCACCGCCTCGCCGCGTCATGCCGGACGCTCACCTTCGCGTCGCCGGGACGGAGTGCCGGTTCCATCTGGCGGAGGCGGAAGAGGTCGCGGTAGAGCGCGCGCAGCTCCTTGTGCGGGGACTGGCGCGACTTTCCCCAGTCGAGCTTCGACCGGCCGAAGGTCTCCGCGGACTGCGGGTCGGGAACCTCGTCTCCCCAGCCGAAGGCCGCGAACTCCTTTCGTCGCCCCTCGCGCACCGCCTCGACGAGCTTCTCGTCGCCGTGACTCACGAAGTACGGGAATGGATTCGTCTCGCCGTACTCCTCGCCCATGAACAGCAGTGGCACGTACGGCGAGAGCAGGAGCAGCGCCGCCGCGAGCTTCTGCTGCTCGAAGGAGAGGAGCGCCGAGAGCCGCTCCCCCGCGGCCCGGTTCCCTACCTGGTCGTGGTTCTGGATGGCGATCACGAAGTGGTCGCCCGACACGTCGCCGGCCGGCGCACCATGGCTGCGGCGCCGGTGCGTAGAGTGCCGCCCGTCGTAGACGAAGCGCTCGCCTAACGCCTTGGCCAGCGTCTCCACCCCGCCGAAGTCGGCATAGTATCCCTGGTCCTCCCCGGTGAGCAGCGCGTGCACCGAGTGATGGAAGTCGTCGCTCCACTGCGCGTCGAAGCCGAGCCCACCCACCTTCGGCGCGCGGACGACGCGCGGGTCATTGAGGTCGCTCTCGGCGATCACCTGCACCGCCCGCCCGAGTGAGCGCGCCTGCTCGTGCACCCGCTCGACCAGCTCCTGCAGGATGTGCCGTGCACCGAAGTCGTAGATCCCATGGATCGCGTCGAGCCGCAGCGCGTCGACGTGGTACTCGGTCACCCAGTAGAGTGCGTTCTCGATCACGAACCGGCGCACCTCGGTGCTGTCCGGACCGTCGTAGTTCACCGCCGGACCCCACGGTGTCTTGTAGATCTCGGTGAAGTAGGGCCCATAGAGCGGCAGGTAGTTCCCCTCCGGCCCGACATGGTTGTAGACGACGTCGAGCACCACAGCGAGCCCGACGTCGTGCGCCGCGTTCACCAGGCGACGAAGCGCCTCCGGGCCGCCGTACGCACTGTGCGGCGCGTAGAGCGAGACGCCGTCGTATCCCCAGTTCCGCGCTCCCGGGAACTCGGCCACCGGCATGATCTCGATCGCCGTCAGGCCTAACGCCTTCAGCTCGGCGAGCCTTTCGACCGCCGCGTCGAAGGTCCCGGCCTCGGTGAAGGTGCCGACGTGCAGCTCGTAGATCACGTAGTCGGCCATCTCCAGCCCCTTCCACCTCGCGTCCGTCCACTCGAACGCCGATGGATCGACCACCCGTGACGGTCCATGCACTCCCTCCGGCTGCCAGCGGCTCACCGGATCGGGACGTGGATCGCCGCCATCGAGGCGGTAGCGGTAGTCGCTCCCCGCCCTCGCCGCCGCGACGTCGCCCTCGAACACCCCGCCCTCGCCCACCCGCAGCGGGAAGCTGCCCCCGCCCGGGCCGTCGAGCACGACCTCGACGCGCTTCGCGTCAGGCGCCCACACGCTGAACCGCGCGCCCCCTGCCGTCACCTGCGCCCCCCGCTCGAGCGTCCACGCTCCGCTCACGCCCGCCCCGCCGGCGTCGCCCGCAGCGCTGCCGCGCCGGCAATCGGGATCCAGATCCAGTCGGGGCGGTTGTTCAACTCGTAGGACATCTCGTAGAACACCTTTTCGGTCTCGAAGAGCTCGCGCAGCGCGTCGATGCGCTGTGGCGTCGATGGCAGGAATGCAGCGCTCGTATCGCCCAGGTATCCGCGGAGGAAAGCCTCGCGCGCGCCGCGCTCCCAGCTCGTTGCGCGCCGCTCGATCGCGTCGCGCGCGCCATCGCTTCGTGCCTCCGCTGCCAGCGTCGCCGCCGCGTAGGCGAAGGAGCGAAGCATCCCAGCGACGTCGCGCAACGCACTGTTGCGCTCGCGACGCTCGGCGATTGGGCGCGCCGGCTCTCCCTCGAAGTCGATGATCTGGAAATCGCCGTCGCGCGTGTGCAGGACCTGGCCGAGGTGGTAGTCGCCGTGGTGCCGGATGAGCTGCCCCGCGTCGTCGCCGACCGCAGCGACGAGCTCCTCGAGCCGCGCGAGGTATGCGTCATGGTGCTCGATGACCCCGCGCGCTGCACGCTCGTCGGCAGCCTTCACCGTTTCGAGGCGCTCGTCGAGCAGCGCGATCGCATCTTCGACCCGCCGGCGCGCACTCCCTGCCCACCGCTCGACATCGGCGCGCGTTGCCGTCCGCGGCACGAACGCCGCGTCGTCGCGCGCCGAGGCCAGCGCGTCGTGCAGCTCGCGAGTGATCGCGCCGAGCTGTTCGGCGTCCTCGGTGAAGGGATGCGGGCCGTCGGCGCCATCGTTGGCGAAATGCCCACGGCTCTCGTCGAGCGCGTGCTGCCAGGCGTCACGCGATCCGGGGAGAAACCCCTGCAGCATTCCCGCGATGCTCTCCACCCCCGTGCTTCCCTCGTAGCGCACGACGCCGAGCAGCGGCGGGGTGTGCGTGAAGTGTGTCTTCGTCGTCAGGAAGCGGCCGATCTCGACGTCGGGGTTCATCCCCGGCTCGAGGCGTCGGAACAGCTTCATGATCGCGACGTCGCCGAAGATGATCGACGTGTTGCTCTGCTCGGCGCGCACCGTCCGCGAGGCCAACCCGGTGATGTCGTGGCCGGCGGTTCCCTCCCCGGTGACCGGCTCGATCACCAGCCGCGAGCCCGTCCCCGCCCCGCCGAGTGTCGCGCCGCGGGCGAAGGCGCTGCCTAACGTTGCGCGAAACTCTTCATCCTCGACCGCGTCGAAGAGCACGCCGCGTTCGCCGGCTCCTTCGACCCGGGCGAGCACCGCCGCTGGCTCGTCCCCCCCTCCCTCCTGCCTGACGGCGAGGGGCAGCTGGTAGTACACGGTCGAGCCGCTGCCGGAGTCGACGTCGAGCCGCGCCACCGCGGCGGCGACGCCGTCGCGGTCGATCGCGATCACGTCGCCGATGCGCACGTGCGCCGGTGCGCGCCCCTTCCCCCCGAACCAGCGCCGCTGGAGGAGAAACGCCGCCAGCTGCTCGGGACGCAGCTGCGCCAGCACCGGCGCGGTGAGCGCGTCGGTGAGCGCGCCGGTCACGCGCAGCGTCGGGACTGGAACCTTCGTCACGACTTGCGCAGCCCCGTCGCTTCGGAGTTCGCGCGCTCCGCCTCGTCCTTCGACGCCATCCGGAACCAGTAGAAGCCGTGCGGCCCCATCGTCAGCAGGTACGGCAGCTCGCCGATCGCCGGGAACGGCTGCTCGCTCCACAGCTCGATCGGTACGCAGCCGGAGAACTCGCGGAGGTCGATCTCCACCGCCTGCGCGTAGCGCGACAGGCTGTGCACGCAGAGGATGTTCTCCCCCTGGTATCGCCGCATGAACACCAGCACGCGGCGGTTGTGTGCGTTGATCACCTCGAAGCTGCCGCGGCCGAAGGCGGGATGCTTCTTCCGCACCCCGATCAGCCGCCGCGTCCAGCGCAGCAGCGATGTCTTCGTCCGCTCCTGCGCGCCGACGTTGATCCCGGCGAAGCCATACGGCGCATCGACGATCAACGGGCTGTAGAGCGCCGCGCTGTCCGCCTCGGAGAAGCCGGCGTTCTTGCCGTCGCTCCACTGCATCGGGGTGCGAACGCCGTTGCGATCGCCGAGGTAGACGTTGTCGCCCATTCCGATCTCGTCGCCGTAGTAGAGCACCGGCGTTCCGGGCATCGACATGAGCAGGGAGTTCATCAGCTCGATCTGCCGGCGGCCGTTGTCGAGCAGGGGCGCGAGGCGGCGGCGGATGCCGACGTTGATCCGCATCCGCCGGTCGGCCGCGTACTCGTTGTACATGTAGTCGCGCTCTTCGTCGGTCACCATCTCGAGCGTGAGCTCGTCGTGGTTGCGGAGGAAGATCGCCCACTGGCAGTCAGCCGGAATCGGCGGCGTGCGCTGCATGATCTCGACGATCGGCGTCCGGTCTTCCTTGCGCAGCGCCATGTACATCCGCGGCATCAGCGGGAAGTGGAACGCCATGTGGCACTCGTCGCTGTCCCCGAAGTACGGGATCACGTCGGGGGGCCACTGGTTCGCTTCGGCGAGGAAGAGCCGGTTGGTGAACTCGGCGTCGAGCGCCGCCCGCATCTTCTTCAGGACGACGTGCGTCTCGGGGAGGTTCTCGCAGTTGGTGCCGTCGCGCTCGATGAGGTACGGGATCGCGTCGAGCCGCAGCCCATCGACCCCCATGCGCAGCCAGAAGCGCATGACGTTGATCACCGACTCGAGCACCGCCGGATTGTCGAAGTTGAGGTCCGGCTGGTGGCTGAAGAAGCGGTGCCAGTAGAACTGGTCGGCCTCGGGATCCCAGGTCCAGTTCGACTTCTCGGTGTCGGTGAAGATGATGCGCGTCCCGCTGTACTTCTTCGGGTCGTCGCTCCACACGTAGTAGTCGCGCTCGGGCGATCCCTTCGGCGCCGAGCGCGCGCGCTGGAACCACGGGTGCTGGTCGGAGGTGTGGTTGATCACGAGCTCGGTGATCACCTTCAACCCGCGCTCGTGCGCCGCGTCGAGGAACTTCTTGAAGTCCTCGATCGTGCCGTAGGTCGGGTGAATCGCCTCGTACAGTGCGATGTCGTACCCGTCGTCCTTGAGCGGCGATGGGTAGAAGGGAAGCAGCCAGACCGCGGTCACGCCTAACGACGCGATGTAGTCGAGCTTCTCGGTCAGCCCCTTGAAGTCGCCATAACCGTCACCGTCGCCGTCGCGGAACGCCTTGACGTGCGTCTGGTAGATGATCGCGTCCTTGTACCAGAGCGGATCCGCCGGCGCGTCCCTGTTCGGGTCCTTGATCGTTGGTGCGTTCATCGTTCGACGCGGAGGAGGTGGCCCGGCTGCTGCGCCGGATCGAGCCGCACGTAGTTTCGCGCCCCGCGCCAGGTGTACCGCACGCCGGTGAGCAGGTCGGTCACGGTGTACGCCTCGTCGGGAGCGATCCCCATCTCGGCCAAGGGAACTTCCACCGTCGTATGGTGCGGGCGCTTCGGATCGAGGTGTACGGCGACGAGAATGTCGTGCGCGCGAGGAGCCGCGCTGGTTGCCGGTTGCCGGTTGCCGGTTGTCGGTCCTTCGCCCGTCGCCTCTCCCGCCCTTCTCTCATCTCTCGTCGCCGTGTCGCAAGCCCGTCTGTAGAAGAGAATGTTGGGGTTGTCCGTCGCGTGAAAGCTGAGGTTCGTGTACTTCTGCAGCGCGACATGCTCGCGACGCGCGACATTCAGCAGCCGGATCTCCTCGTTCAGGTTTCCCGGCGCTTCGAAGTTGCGCGGCCGCAGCTCGTACTTCTCCGAGTTGAGGTACTCCTCGCTCCCCGGCTTCACGGCGACGTTCT
>DASSZC010000455.1:0-8469 GCA_035702925.1 Gemmatimonadaceae bacterium
CCTCGTTGCCGTCGTCGGCGGTCGCGTGGAGGACGATCCCCTGGATCCGCGGCACGTGGCGGGCGCCATGGTTCGGGCTCGGCGCCACCCGGTCGCCGGTGTAAGGCCTCAGCTGCAGCAGCGTGATCACGCGTCCCTCCTCCGGCTACTCCGCGCAAGTGGGCAAATAGCGGACCTTCCTGCCTCGGGACGAACAGCCGAACAAGTTGCCGCGGATGACAACGCTGTCATGAACGAACGCGAAGAGCGTCGCGCTGTCGCGGCGCCAGCAGTTGGGCGCGCCACCGCGCTGCCTAACGGCCGCCGCCGCATCAGCGGGTCGCGCTCGCCGCGCATGTGGTGGCCTCGGCACCGGACAACTCGATTCCGAAAGTGGCGACGATCCCCTGCGGCTCGGTCGTCACGACCTGCACCGAGCGGACGTGCGCCTCACGCGGCGCCAGCAGCAGGCAGGCACCGCCTAACGCGACTGAAAAGTGTTCGCGCGCCCGGACCACCGCTGCCTGCAGCCGCGGCGTCAGGTCGATCCTCACGCTCCTGATGCGGTCGAGCAGCTTCTGCTCGAAGGCGGGAGCGCGCCACTTCACGATCAGGTTTCGACTCGCCACATCGATGCTCGGCGCCTCGAAGCGGAGGGTATCGTGCTCGATCACCGGCACCGCCGACGCGCGGATCGTTCCGGAGACGCCACCGGCGAGCGTGAGCGCGATCTGGTAGCTCCCCGACAGGCGCATGTCGAGAATGACCGCGTTTCCCCTCGTGCTGACGCGCGGGAGGTCGACGTAGACGTCGCGCAGCCTGGCCGATCCGCAGTCGACCCTCGCGCAGGGATACAACCGGTGCTGCTCGGTGAACAGCGCGCTGTCGAGAGCCGCGCTCATCGACTCCGCGCTCACGAATATCGGGAGGGGAATCGTGAGCGCCTCCGTCGGTGCCTGCCCACCGCCGAGCGCGAAAGCGTCTCGCATCGTCTGCACCGACACGGAGAAGGTCATCCGCCGCTGGTCGTGCGCGCTCCCCCCTCCTTCGTCTTCGGCATGCGACGCGATCGACGCGCGAACGCTGTACGGCCCCGGCCTGGCGAGCGTCGCAGCGACCCATCCCTCGCCGGGGACGGGACTGAGTGGAAGCAGCTGGTCCTGTCCATCACGTACCTCGAGCTGCGCTTCTTCCGGCGTTGCGCCCGACAGGCGGAGTACCAGCTGCTCGCTCGCGTTGCCGTTCCCGGCAAAGGTGAGATCGATCCTGCCGGTCGCGCGCGCGTCCGCTTCCGCGACGGTGGGGTGTGAGCCCTGGCAGACCACGAGCTTTCCCCGCCAGAGACCTCCCTTGGCGTAAGCGTTGGTCGAAAGCGCGAACCCGAACTGCCTGACGTTCGCAACCGACAAGGGCTGGAACGCGGCGGTCGCCTGCGCATGTGATCGGGTACCCTGGTTTCCACAGGACCGCGCGAGCTCGTCGCCGTCGGCGCGCGCGGCTGCGTCGATTGCCTGGTCCCCGTTCGACGACCGGTCGCCGGTCGATGGCGCGCCATCGGCTGTTGCCCGCGCGAAGGCGTTGCCGAACGCGACTCCGGTCAGGCTCGGCGCGTACGCCTCCTCGGGAGCGGCGGTCACGGGCGCGGGGGGCGCCGCAACGGGGGGAGCCGCGCCGCGGCACGCGCCGAGTACCGGAAGCGTGAAGAGGAGCCCGGCGCGCAGACAGGCCGGCGCCACTATCTCTCCGAGGCCGTCTTCTCCGGGGCCGGGTTCTCCGATGCTGTCCTGACCACGAGTGTCGCCACGACCGGCGGCACCGGCTCCTCCATCCGGTGTTTGGGATAGCGGCGGTCATCGACGTCGTAGACGAAGACGTTCGCCTGCTTCCCCTGGCCATCGACGAGCCAGATCTCGAGGCGCGCGGCCCAGCTGCCGTTCGCGTCCGCCTTCACCGGCACCACCTCGAAGTAGACCTTGTGCTCTCCCGATCCACCAAACCGTGGATTCGCGATACTGGGCGGGAGGTCCGCCGCCGGTGTCGCCGGCGCCGTTCGCAGGTAGCGCTGAAATTCCTCCTGCACGAGGACCGCCGCCGCGGCCGGCGCGACGCGCTGGGCCGCACCAAGACACGCGGTCGCGGCAACGCCGGTCTGCCCCCGGCAGCGCCGGCTCGGGTAGTCGCGCAGGAATGTCTCGATGTCCACCGGAAGCTGGACTTCGCGATTGGTGATGCGCCCGCTCCAGAACTGATTCTCGGGCTTGTCGATCCATGCGTTGATGATCAGGTCTCCGGCCGTGCGCGTGACGCGGATCTGCACATTGCGACCCGTGATGTCGACGACTCCCTGACCCATCCCCTGCAGGTAGAGCTTCTGGACGCGCTCGAGCTCTCCGCGGAGCTTGTCGTTCGTCGACAGCAGCGTCCTGATGCCCGCCGGGTCCAGCCCCTCCAGCCCCTTCCGCAGGCTCACCGCCGCGCTCTCGGCGCTCACACCCGCTCTCTTGATTCCCTCGCTCGCGCCGAGGATGTCAGCGCCGGCGCGCGCGATCGGCTCGAGGGATGGGATCTTCGCGCAGGTCGCGATGACGGGAACGGCGCCGAGGACGATCCAGCGGAAGAAACGGCGCCTCTTCAAGCTCATGTCGCTCATGGAGCCTCCGCCTGCGAGCCGTTCAGCTGCGACCCGTTCAACCGTGATCCGTTCAATCGTGATCCGTTCAGCGCGTCGACGTGAACGTCGGCGAGCGTGTGGTCGTGCGTGTCGTCGTGTGCCGCCGGATGCTTCGCGTGTTCCTCGACGAGAGGAGCCAGCATCTTCTCCATTCGCTCGAGGCGTTGCAGCAGCTGGTCCTTCTCCGGTGCTCCTGCCTTCGCGGCCGAGGAGAGGGCGGGGTCGTGCTGCCACCAATCGATCCCCATGTCTCGCGCGCGATCGACCGAGGCGATCAGCAGGCGGACCTTGATCTGGAGAAGCTCGATCTCGCCGAGGCAGAGAGTGATGTCGCCGGCGATGATGATTCCCTTGTCCAGCACCCGTTCGAGCAGGTCGGCGAGGTTGGACGACGCTCCCTGCGATGTACCCGCCAGCCGCCGGCCCTCGGGGCGGTGGCCGTTCAGGATCGTCGTAACCCCTCGATCGCCTCTGTCAGTCATGGCGTTCAGCTCCCCGGGGCGCCACGGCCGGATGCTCCCGGCGCGTGAACAGCTCCTCGTACTGGATGGGTGTAGCTACAGCAGATCATCAATTGGCCCGAGCCTGACGTTCAGGTCTTCTCCCTCGAGGCCGAACGCCTTCTTCAACTCCACCATCTTCCGCTCGAGCTTGAGAAAGGTCTCGCCCATGCGCTCCACCTCGTCGTCGCTCAGCGATCCGGCGTTGACCCGCCGCGCCGCCTGCCGTTCCATCAGCTGCCTGACGATGTCGACGATGGTGAGCACGAGCTTCCCCAGCTCCTTCTCGGCGGTCGCCGGATCCGCATCGATACGCCGCGAGATTCCGCCGGTGAGGTCGATGTGCTCCGGCGACAATCCGCCCGCGACCGATTGCTCGGTGAGCCGAGCGCTCACAGCAACTCCTCGAGCTCCTCATAGATCCCGAGTGCAATGTGGAAGTGCCCGTGCCGGGCGAGGTTTTCGGAGAGCTCGACGAGATCCGCGACGGCGGCGGCAGCGGCCGCGGTGTGCGGGTAGCGAATGATCACCTGCATGTAGGTGTGAATCGCCCTGATCGGCGCGCCCGCTTCCTGCCACCGCCAGGCCAGCTTCAGGAGCCCGGCTTGAGCGCAGCGCTTCGGGTCGAAGGGCTGCTGCGCCGCCGGCCGAAGGGGTCGCCGCGTGAGCGGCCGCCTGCGCGCGCGCATCGCTGGAGTGGCGACCGTGCTCGCCATCCGCATCGTCTCCGCTGCCACGGCGTCCGCACCGCCGTCGGCGCCCGGAGCCGACTCGGGAGGGCGCATCGAATAGATCGGCGCCGCGGGGGGCGGCACCACACCAGGAGCGGCCGCGCCATCGAGGGCGGGCATGAATGGGGGCATCAGCAGCGCCTGCTGTTCGAGCTGGCCCCCCTGCGCAGCCGTCTCGGGATAGGTCGCCGCGCTCGCCTGCTGGACGTCGCTGTGATCCCGCCTGAAGATGCCCATGACCGCCTCCTGTTTCCTCGGTTGTCTTTCGCGCCGCGGCCCCTCAGCCGGGACGTCTCACGAAGCTGTACGGCGGCCAGGGGCCGGTCACCATGACGCGCAGCTCCTCGCGCATCACGCGACCCGCGTCGAACGCCGCCCTGAAAGCACTCACCCCGGAACGGTCCAGCAGGTACGCTGTGCGCACCGCGACGCGCGGGGTGGGAAGGAGAGACACCCGCCGCTCGAGCGCCAGTGCGCCCACGACCTCATCGAGATCGTC
This sequence comes from Gemmatimonadaceae bacterium, assembly GCA_035702925.1. Taxonomy (GTDB): domain Bacteria; phylum Gemmatimonadota; class Gemmatimonadetes; order Gemmatimonadales; family Gemmatimonadaceae; genus JABFXC01. The sequence continues at coordinate 4,381 of DASSZC010000455.1, forward strand.
GGCCACCGAACGTGCCAGCTCTTTCATCGCCTCCTCGCGCCGCAGCCTGGCGGCGCGCGCGTACATCCAGCGTGCGCCCGCGCCCTTGCCGTCGCGCGCTGTATCGTTAGGCAGTGCGCCGGACGGCACGTCGCTCCCCGGAAGCGTCGACCAGAGCGCCGTCAGGCTCATCTCCACCTTGTCGCCGAGCCGGTCGAGGTCGGCCGCGAGCGGCTCATACCGCTCCGCGAGGGCGGAGGCGACTGACTCCGCATTCCGGAACACGGTGCCGAAGCGCACCGGGAGCGCCGGTCCTTCGCGGCGCACCGCTTCGACGATCGCCTCATGTCGCACCACTGCCTCCATCGTCACCTGCGTGCCGTCGTCCCCCGTGCGGCCGGTGACCGCGGCCAGCTCCCGCCATGCGACCAGCTCCAGCTCGGGAACCTCGGGAGGGCTGTACGCCGGCAGCGACGCCTCGCGGCCGACGATCGCGTAGACGCAGCACGCGCTACGCACAAAGCACCTCGCGCCGTTCCTCCTCCGCCGTCCGGTTCATCAACTCGGGAAGCCGTTCCACCGGGGCGAGCAGCACGCGCAGCCCCAGGTAGACGAGGTCCACGCCCGCCACCGAGATCGTCACGTCCCCGGCGAGCACGACCCCGTGATCGATGACGCGATCGAGAAGATCGAGCATCGTCACCTCCTGGGCGCCGAACGCGGAGTCGCTCACTGTGCCGCCTCCGTGTCCACGACCGCGAAGCTGTACGGGGGCCAGGGGCCACTGCACTCGCAGCGAATGCCTTCGCTGGCGTCGGCAACGGAGCAGAGCTCCGCGTCGAAACGCTCGGCGTCGTCGCGCGCGAGCAGGAACGCGGCGCGCAGGATCTCCACCTCGGTCGCCGAGTCCGCGCCGGCGGCGGCCGGGTTCACCTGCCCGGCGATGGCCACCGCCGTTAGGCGGTCGAATGCGTTCCGCGCGAGCGTCGCCAGCGCCTGCCGCGTGGCCCCCTCCAGCTCCTCGCGAAGCTGTCGCTCGAGGAAGTACGCGCGGCCGGGCCTTGCGGCGACGAACTCCTCGCGCAGTCGCGCGAGCGCCGGGTTGCCCGCGACGACGCGCTCCCGTACCGCCGCGCGGTTCGCGTAGAGATGAAGCGCCCACTCGTCGCACCCCTCGAGGCGGTGCAGCTGCGGCAGGAGCGAATCGCACACGGATCGAAGCGCCGACTGGATGTCGCGAGTGTCGGCGTAGACCACGCCGAACCTCGCCGGCAGGATCGCCTGCTGCGCATGGATCGCTTCGACCACCCGGTTGTGGCTCCTGACAATCGCCTCCATCCCGGACGCGCTGCGCAACCGCTGCTGCAGCACAGCGGGCGTGAAGTCGGCCATGAGTACGGGTCTCACCACGGCCGCCAATCCTCCACACTCGAGCAACTGAAGGGGAGCGTCGTCGCCCGGAGGGGCGGCGAAGCCTGCATCAGCGGTTTGCGCATCCGCCTCCTCCAGCGTCGTCGCGCGCGCTCCACGCCGAGTGATGCCGTAGAGGTACCAGCCTGACGCGCCATCTCGGGCCGTCTCCACCGGAGTCGTCGCTTCAGTGCGCGCGTCGGCCGCCGTCGTCGCCATCACTCCTCCTCCTGCATGGCCGGCTCGGCCTCGACGGCATCTTCGTCTCCCTCCGTCTCCCCGCGCAGCAGCTCGTCCCGGTACTCGCGGATCGAGCTCAGTCGCTCGAGCATCTCTGCTTCCTGCTCGGCGAATTCCGCGTCGGAGAGCTCTCCGGCATTGTGGCGCATGCTCAGGCCGATCAACTCGGCGAAGGCACGGCCCTCGTCGCGCAGCGCGGCGTCCGCCTCGTCGCGGATTCGCTCGAGCAGGAGCCGGAAGCCCCACACCGGGCCCGTGATGGGCAGGAGCAGCAGTCCGCTGATGATGCCCATCGCGCTAGCCTCTCGCCTCGAAGGCGAGGTTGATGAAGCTGTAGGGAGGGAGCGGCCCTACATAATTGAAGACAAGCCGCCCGCCCTGTGCGTCCCCGAGTGAGGCTACCGCGACGTCGAACTCCTTTTCTCGCTCTCCCGCCACGAGGAACGCGGCGTTGAGGAGCATCGTATCGCCGAGGTTGGGACTGACGAGCACATCGACCGCGATCGGTTCCAGGACATCGAGGACCTTGTCGGCCTCCCAGCTCGACTTGAGCTCGATCTCCGCCTCGGTGAGCTGGCCGAGCGTGATCCGCTCGACGGCGGCGTCGTCCTCCGGAAGCAGGGGGATCGTGTCGCGCATCATCCGCACGTCATCGTTCTCGCGCGCAATCTCCGCGAACAGTCGCTCCCGCTCCCAGAACACCTTGAGCTCCAGCTCCACGCAGCCGCGAACGTAGGCGAGCTGCTCGCGAAGCGCCTCGTAGCCGTCGCGAAGCAGGACGTCGCGCACCTCGTCGTCGCTCGCCGCCACCGTTCCGAAAGAGAATGGCAATACATCGGAGCGGCCCAGCACCTCCTCGAGCACCCGCTGGTGGTCCAGCAGGTTTTCGCGGCGGAGGTCGATGCGGAGTCCGGGCACGTCGCTCACGACCGCCGCCAGATCGCGAAGGACGATCGTACGCACCGGGTCGCCCCGGCCACCGATCCCGGACACCTTCAGCGGAGGGTGTCCGTCGCGGAACGGCTCGGCCAGCGCGACCCCGTAGATGTACGTGGCCCGTTTGGATGACGTCGTGTCCATGACACGTCTCCCCGCGCGAGCGGGACGTGAGACTATGGAATCGCCGGCGCGAGGATGCCCGCCGGGCGATAGACCATGCGCTCGGGATCGAGGATCGCCACGTCTTCCTGCACCAGCCGATTCAGGATGCCCTGAAGCTCCGTGCGCTCGGCGCCGAAGTACGCCTCCAGCTCACCGAGACGGACGCCATCCGGATGCGCCTCGAGGTAGGCGAAGATCTCCTCCTCGGTCGGTCCGGCGATCGCTGGCAGCCCTGAGCGCCCGGTCTGTCCCCCGGGGAGGTTGATCGGCTCCGCATGCCGCGGCGCGGCAGCGAGAGAGGTGAGCCCGATGGCTTCCGCATAGCGCAGATACGTGTCGACGGAGGCGATCACGACGCGCGCTTCGATGGTGACGATCTCGATACCGATGATCGAGACACGCACCCAGGCGTCGACGACGATTCCCTTCTCGAGGATCACATTGAGCACTTCGGCCAACCCGGACGCACCGCCCATCTTCTGGACGCCCCCTCGCGAGGCGTGGTGTTGCGGGGAGCTTCCCGCCGGTGCCCTGTCGTAGCTGATGGCCATACTCCACCGGTCCTGTGTAGAGGGTTCCCGTGCTCGACTAATTCATCCGCCACTCGCCTGAGGGACTTCGACTCGTGGGCCGACAACATTGCGCGCGCAACATGACGGCATCGTGAGGGGAAGATGACAGTTCCTGTCATGGAGCATCCGGGCTCTGCCGAACGTGCAAGCGGCGTTGCGCGGCGCTGCGTCGTGCTGCATCTCCTACGAGGAATGGAGGCGGCATGCCGAAGCTGACGGTTGAAATGGGGACCGACGAGCACGGTTACTTCAGCAAGACGGTCCCGTTCAACGTGCCCGGGCCCGCCGGCGCGGCCGTCTGCCTAACGGTGACCCTGCTGTCCCCCTTCGCCACCGGCATCTGGGGGAAACTCGACATCGATGCTCGCGACGCGATGCCGTTGAACCAGGAGCGCAGCTTCGTGCTCTGGCACAGCGAGGCGGTGCAGCTCGGATCGTGGCGCCTCGACGGCGGAGCGCACATCATCATCGTCCGCGGGAAGACGAACCCGGCGCGCGCGAATACCCGGCTCGTGCTCGAGATCGACGCTGGCTGGTGATTCGCCGCGAACCGGCCGCGGAGTGCGACAGGTCACAGAGGTCTGCTATTTGCGGCGATCGTCGAAACGTCGCGTGAGCTGCATCGGCTCGCGCCGCGATGAGCAGAAGGAGGGACGCGTGATCACGCTGCTGCAGCTGAGGCCTTACACCGGCGACCGGGTGGCGCCGAGCCCGAACCATGGCGCCCGCCACGTGCCGCGGATCCAGGGGATCGTCCTCCACGCGACCGCCGACGACGGCAACGAGG
>DASSZC010000319.1:0-8266 GCA_035702925.1 Gemmatimonadaceae bacterium
TCCGTGACTCCTGTAAACATTCCCGCTGTCATGTCCGCAACGGTAAACGCTGATGAACAGGAGTCACGGAGCGCACGGAGCGGTTGGGTAACTGCTCGGCGTTCAGACACACTGCGCGTTGAGGATCGACATTTCACCCTCAGGTGGTGCCAGATCCTTTATAATCGCCTACACGGATTACGCGGATTTCGCGGATCGTTTCCGGTGGCGGTTGCGCCCCTCGTGGCTGCCTGAGGTAGCATCCGCGAGATCCGCGAAATCGTCGTTCAACCGTTGATTTTTCGTTGGCTGACGTGTCCTGTTGGAAGCTCTGAGGTAGTGCTAAATCGTCATAACCGCCCCGACACATGCCACTTCGGATCTCATCGTTCGCCGCCCGTGCGCTGATCGCGATCGGGCTCCTCGCCGCCGTGATGCCGCGGCTTGCGCTCGCTCAGGGCGGACCCGCGCCCTCCCTAGCGCTGACCCCGCCGATGGGGTGGAACAGCTGGAACAAGTTCGGCTGCGACGTGAGCGAGCAGCTGATCCGCGAGACCGCGGACGCGATGGTGCGGAGCGGGATGCGCGACGCCGGCTACCAGTACGTCAACATCGATGATTGCTGGCACGGCCAGCGCGATTCACTCGGGTTCATCCAGCCGGACCCGGCGCGCTTCCCGTCGGGGATGAAGGCGCTCGCCGACTACGTGCACGCGCGCGGGCTCAAGCTCGGGATCTATTCGGATGCCGGATCGAAGACCTGCGGCGGGAAGCCCGGCAGTCGCGGCTACGAGCGCCAGGATGCGCTGATGTACGCGAAGTGGGGGGTGGACTACCTCAAGTACGATTGGTGCAACACGGAGGCGCTCAGCGCCCATGGCGCCTACCTCACCATGCACGACGCGCTCGCCGCCACCGGCCGGCCGATCGTGCTGAGCATCTGCGAATGGGGGACGAACAAGCCGTGGGAGTGGGGGCCGTCGGTGGGGCAGCTCTGGCGGACGACCGGCGACATCGGCGCCAGCTTCGCCGCCGACATCGATCGCGGAAACTGGAAGCAGCTGAGCGTTCTCTCGATCATCGACTTGCAGCCTCCGCTTCGGCGGTACGCGGGCCCGGGGCACTGGAACGACCCGGACATGCTCGAGGTGGGGAACGGCCTCACGCCAGCGGAGGATCGCGCGCATTTCGCAATGTGGAGCATGCTCGCCGCGCCGCTGATCGCCGGAAACGACCTTCGCTCCATGCCCCCTGCCGTCGCCGCGGTCCTGATGAACCGCGACGTGATCGCCGTGAACCAGGACTCGTTAGGCATCGAGGGCTTCCGCTACTCGGCGAGCGACAGCGTGGAGATCTGGTTCAAGCCCCTCGCACGCGGCGACTGGGCGATGACCGTCCTCAACCGCGCGAAAGGCCCGCGCCGCGTGGCCTTCGACTGGCAGCGTGAGGTGGTGAGCGACAGCCTGAGCGCGAGGGCGACCACCTTCGCGACGACGCGCTACGCGCTGCGCAATCTTTGGACGAAGCGCGAGATGGGTACGACCGGGCGCCCGCTCGCGGCTGAGGTGCCCGCGCACGACGTGCTCATGCTCCGCCTGCGGAAGCTGTAACGGACCGTGATGTCCACGGCGACCACACCGACGTCGTCGCCATCGGCGCGGAGTTGACGTTAGGCGGTCGGCGCTGTCCCCGTCGCGAGCATCATGATCGTCTGCTCGTTCGCCACGGCGCGCGGCACCACGCCGGCGACACGCCCCTCGCGCATCACGACGATCCGGTCGCTCAGGTCGAGGATCTCGGGAAGCTCCGAGGAGATGAGGAGAATCGCGATCCCCTGCGCGGCGAGGCCGCGGATCAGCGCGTATATCTCGGCCTTGGCACCGACGTCGACGCCGTGCGTCGGCTCGTCGAGGATCAGCAGCTTTGGCTCCGTCGCGAGCCAGCGGGCGAGGACGGTCTTCTGCTGATTGCCGCCGGAGAGCTGGCGGACGGGGGTGGCAAGGTCGGGGGTGCGCACGCGAAGGCGATCGACGAACCCCTGGGCGAGCGCACGCTCGCGGCGGCGCCTGACGAAGCCGGCGGGGCTGATCGCCGGGAGCCGCGCGATGCTGATGTTCCAGCGCACCGCCTTGTCCATGAACAGCGCGAGCTGCTTCCTGTCCTCGGCGCACATCGCGACCCCCGCGGCGAGCGCGTCCCCGGGAGACGCGAAGTGCACGGCGCGCCCGTCGAGCAGGATCTCCCCCTCGTCGTGAGGGTCGGCGCCGAAGATCGCCCGCGCCGTCTCGGAGCGCCCCGCGCCGACCAGCCCCGCCATCCCGACGATCTCGCCACGTCGTACGTCGAAGCTGACGTTGGCGATCGATCCCGCGCGCGACACACCGCGCAGCTCGAGCACGATGTCGCCCGGCGCGCCCGCTGGCGCGCCCGCTGGCGCGCTCGACGAATGCGCGAGATCCCGGCCGACCATGAGCGCGACCACCTCGGGCGGCGTCGTCCGTGCCGTCTCCATCGTTCGCACCGTGGCGCCATCGCGCATCACCGTCAGGCGGTCCGCGATCGCGAAGACCTCGGCGAAGCGGTGTGACACGTAGACAATCGCGACCCCGGCCGCACGAAGCCGACGAACGAGGGCGAGGAGCCGCTGTGTCTCGTGCTCGGTGAGCGACGCCGTCGGTTCATCCATGATCAGCAACCGCGCACCCATCGAAAGGGCCTTCGCGATCTCGACGAGCTGCTGGTGCGAGACTCCGAGCTCCGAAACGCGGGTCGCGGGGTCGACGTCGAGCCCCACCTCAGCGAGCAGCTCGCGCGCCCGCGCCCGCATCGCCCGGCGATCGACCCAGCCGAGCCGCGAGGGCATCCGGCCCATGAAGAGATTCTCGGCGACGCTCAGCGTCGGAAGCATCGCCAGCTCCTGGTGGATGACGGCGATCCCGCGGTGCTGCGATTCAGCGGGCGACCGGAAATCCGCATCTTCGCCGGCGAACACGATAGAACCGGAATCGCGGCGGATCGCGCCGGCGAGGATGTTGATCAGCGTGCTCTTGCCGGCGCCGTTCTCCCCGACGAGCGCGTGCACCTCGCCGGCGCGGAGCGCCAGCTGGGCGCCGCGGAGGGCGTGGACGCCCCCGAAGCGCTTGTGCACGCCGCTCACCTCGAGCAGCGAGAGACCGGGATCGGTTGCGGGGATCGAGTCGGCGGCGTGAGCGGTCAGCGGCATGCTTCGAGCGGAGTTGGTTCACGGATACTGCGCACGCGCGAGCGAGGAGGGAAGAGCCGTCAGCCCCGCTTGACGTCATATCGGCGGCACCGCAGCTTCGCACACGCTTGCGAGAACGTTCACCACTCCCGCTCCCGATGCGAATCCAGCGCGCGATCCCCGCCGCCTCAGTCGTCGGCGCATTCCTTCTCCTCACCGCCAGTGGCGGCGCGGCATCCGGGCCGGCCGGGCGCGACGCCGCGCCGCGCGCGTTAGGCAGCGCCACCCCGCTGCGCCTGGCGCGGCTGTTCGGGGACGGGATGGTCATGCAACGCGGGGCCCGCGTCCCGGTCTGGGGGTGGGCGACCCCGGGATCGAAGGTGCATGTCACCTTCGACGCGCGAAGCGATGACGCGACCGCGGGCCGCGACGGCGCCTGGCGGGTGACGCTGCCAGCGATGGGGCTCGGCGGGCGCCACACGCTGACGGTGTCCGGCGGGAGTGAGCGGCTGGTGGTGCACGACATCGTCGTCGGGGACGTGTGGATCTGCTCGGGACAGTCGAACATGGAGTACATGCTCGCCGACGCCCGGGGCGGGCGGGAGGCGGTGGCGAGTGCGCACGATTCGATGCTCCGCCATTTCAAGGTTCCGCGGTCGTGGGCGATGGCGCCGGAGTCGGAGCTCGCCGGTGGCGCCTGGGCACCCGCCGATTCCGCGCACGCGGGGGAATTCACCGCGGTCGGTTACTTCTTTGCACGCGAGCTGCGCGCGAAGGAAAGGGTCCCGATCGGGTTGATCAACGCGACCTGGGGAGGGACGCGGATCGAATCGTGGACGAGTGCCAAGTCGCTCGGCCTGGACTCATCGGTGATCGCTGCGCTGGTGGCGAGGGACCGCGCCGACGAGGAGGCGATCCTGAGCGGGTTGCGGACACGGATCGGCGCGCTCCCGGAAAGGGATGAAGGCATGGCGGGGAGTCGCGCGCTGTGGGCCGATCCGGCGCTCGACGACTCGCACTGGGCGACGATTCCTGTTCCGTCGATCTGGGAGTCCGCCGGCTACGACGGGATGGACGGCACCGCGTGGTATCGAACGACGTTCGAGCTCAGCGCCGACGAGGCGCAACGCGGGGTGCAGCTCGGCCTCGGGATGATCGACGACTCCGACGTCAGCTGGGTGAACGGCGTCGAGATCGGGCGCATGGAGTATCGGTGGAACGCCGCGCGGCGCTACGACGTCCCGCCTAACGCGCTGCGCCCGGGGCGAAACGTGATCACTGTCCGCGTCGAGGATACCGGCGGCGGTGGCGGGATCTACGGGGACTCCGCGCTGCTCTATGTCCAGTCGGGTGCAACGCGCCGCCCGCTGGCCGGGAGCTGGAGATTCCGGGTCGGCGCGGTCTCGGTGAGCCTCGAGAGCAGGAAGAGCCAGCTCCCGACGGTGCTGTACAACAAGATGGTCGCGCCGCTGGCCGACTTTCCGGTGAAGGGGGTGATCTGGTACCAGGGCGAGGCGAACGCCGACCAGATGAGCGACGCGGTGGCGTATCGCAAGCAGCTCCCGGCGATGATCGAAGGCTGGCGCCGGGCGTTCAGGAATCCGCGGATGCCCTTCATCTGGGTCCAGCTTCCGAACTACATGGCTCCCGCCGCCGAGCCGGGCGAGTCGAGCTGGGCGACGCTTCGCGAATCGCAGCACGCGACGCTCTCGCTTCCAGCGACCGGGGAAGCGGTGACGATCGACATCGGCGAGGCGGGCGACATTCATCCGAAGAACAAGGAAGACGTCGGGAAGCGCCTCGCTCTCGTGGCGCGGACGGTGGCCTACGGAGAGCGTGGTGCGGCTTCGGCCCCGACATTCAAGTCGCTGACGCGTCGCGGGCGCGAGCTCGTGCTTTCCTTCGACACCAGCAGCCCGCTCGTCGTCCGTGGCACGAAGCTCGGCGGCTTCGCGGTGGCGGGAGCGGACCGCCGCTTCGTCTGGGCGAACGCGCGACTCGAGCGGGGCAAGGTCATCGTCTCGAGCGAATCGGTGGCCGACCCGGTGGCGGTGCGCTACGCGTGGAGCGACAATCCGGCCGACGCAACCTTGTTCGCGACCAACGGGCTTCCCGTGACGCCCTTCCGCTCCGATTCGTGGTGACCCCTCTCTCTGCGAGCGCTGCCTGACGATGACCATCGCCCCCGCCTACGACCGGATGCGCTACCGCCGCTGCGGGAAGAGCGGAGTGGACCTGCCGCTGCTCTCGCTCGGGCTCTGGCACAACTTCGGGACGGTCGATCCCTTCGAGGAATCGCGAGCGATGATCCGCCGCGCCTTCGAGCTCGGGATCACGCACTTCGACCTCGCCAACAACTACGGGCCCGAGCCGGGTTCCGCGGAAGAGACCTTCGGCAAGGTGCTGCAGCGCGACCTCGCCGGTCATCGCGATGAGCTCATCATCTCGACCAAGGCGGGGTGGCGAATGTGGCCCGGCCCGTATGGCGACTTCGGATCGCGAAAATACCTGGTGGCGAGCCTCGACCAGAGCCTCAAGCGGATGGGGCTCGACTACGTGGACATCTTCTACCACCATCGCCCGGATCCGAACACCCCGCTCGAGGAGAGCATGACCGCGCTCGCCGACATGGTGAAGCAGGGGAAGGCGCTCTACGCCGGCATCTCCTCGTACGACGCCGACGAGACGCGGGCCGCGGCGGCGATGCTGCGCTCGCTCGGGACACGCTGCTTCGTGCACCAGCCGAAGTACAGCATGCTGGTGCGCGACATCGAGCCCCGCCTCCTCCCGACGTTAGGCGAGGAGGGGATCGGCTGCGTGGTGTTCTCCCCACTCGCGCAGGGGATGCTCAGCGACAAGTACCTTCGTGGAATCCCGGCCGGCTCGCGCGCGGCGAAGGCCCATGGCGCCCTTCGCCCCGAGGCGATCACCGCCGAGCGCGTGGCGCAGCTCGGACACCTCAACGACATCGCGACGGGGCGCGGGCAGTCGCTGGCGCAGCTCGCGCTGGCCTGGGTGCTGCGCGACGCGCGGGTGACCTCGGCGATCATCGGAGCGAGCCGAGTCGCCCAGGTCGAGGACAGCGTCGCCGCGCTCGACCGGCTCGAGCTCTCCGCAGAGGAGCTCGGCCGGATCGAGACGGCGCTCGGCGCGCCCGCCGGCGCCTAACGCGCGACCGCGGAGCCGCCGATCCTGTACTCCTTCGGCGGCTCGGCACCGAGCAGGTCGAAGTCCTTCCCTTCGAGCCGGCGGGCACGCTGAACACCGGAAACGTGACCAGGGCGCGCACGCGCGAGCTGTTGGACCGGCTCTGAGTGGCTGTCCATCAGGGAAACGGCCACATCGGGACCCGATATCGGTTACATTTGTCATGATATCGGAAGTCGCACGACTCTTTCCTCATTGCCACAGATCAGTTGTCATTTTCTGCACTCGAGCTCCATCCCGACATTCAGCGCGGGCTCAAGGAGCTCGGCTACGCGCGTCCGACGCGCATCCAGAGCGACGCGCTGCCCCCAGCGCTCTCCGGAAAAGACGTACTCGCCTGCGCATCGACCGGTAGCGGCAAGACCGCGGCCTTCGTCATCCCGATCGTCCAGAAGCTGATCGGCAAGCCGCGGAAGCGCACACGCGCCCTCGTCCTCGCGCCGACGCGCGAGCTCGCGGCGCAGATCGTCGAGTCGTTCAACACGATCGCGGTGCACACCCCGATCACGGCCGCCGCCGTCATCGGCGGCGTCGCGATGGGCCCGCAGGAGCACGCCTTCCGCAGCGGCGTCGACGTCATCGTCGCGACGCCCGGGCGCCTGCTCGATCACCTGCGCTCCCCGTACGTCGACTTCACCTCGATCGAGCACCTCGTGCTCGACGAAGCCGACCGGATGCTCGACATGGGCTTCCTCCCCGAGATCCGGAAGATCCTCCGTCACCTCCCGACGAAGCGGCAGACCCTCTTTTTCAGCGCGACGATGCCGGGCCCGATCCGGAAGCTCGCCGAGGAGATGCTTCACGCGCCGTTCACGGTGAACCTCGAGCGGACAGCGACCCCCGCGGTCGGGATCACCCAGGCGGTATACCCGGTCGCGCAGGAGCTGAAGTCCGCGCTCTTCCTCACGCTGCTCGAACGCGGTGAGATCAACGAAGCGCTCGTCTTCACGCGCACCAAGCATCGGGCGAACCGGCTCGCCGAATTCCTGGTGAAAAAGGGGATCTCCGCCGAGCGCATTCACGGCAACCGCTCGCAGGCGCAGCGCACCGCGGCGCTCGCCGGCTTCAAGAGCGGTAAGCATCGCGTCCTCGTCGCCACCGACATCGCCGCCCGCGGCATCGACGTGGAGGAGCTCGGCCACGTCGTCAACTTCGACGTCCCGGTCGCCCCCGAGGACTACATCCACCGCGTCGGCCGCACCGGGCGCGCCGAAGCGACCGGTGAGGCGTACACCTTCTTCGCCCCCGACGAAGCCGGCGAGCTGCGCGCGATCGAGCGCGCGATCGGCAAGCAGCTTCCCCGCGTGACCGTCCCCGACTTCGCCTACGACGCGAAGCCGACGACGCAGCTCGAGATCCCGGCGCGCGAACGCATCGCCCAGATCCGCCAGCGCAAGGCCGAAGACCGGAAGCGAGCAGCGGCGAACGCCGAACGGCGGGCAGCGGCGGGGCGAGGCAACGGCGGCGGTGGGGGAGGATCCCGCGGAACGTCAGGCGGCTCGCGGGGCGGCAGCTCCGGCCGGGGCGGGAGAAGCAGCGGCGGGAGGAGCGGGGGAGGCCGTTAGGCGGAGAGCCTGACGGCGGGGGCGGTGCGGCGGGTGACTGCGGAACGGCGCCACCGAGGCACCGAGGCGCCGAGAACAGCCCGTCAGGGCTGAGCTGTTCGCACCAGAGCCGAACTGATTTGGGGGCAAGCGGGCCGAGATCATCTCGCCGGCTTGCCCCCAAGCTGTTGCGGACCGGCGTCGCGAGCCTTTCGCGCCCAGGCCGTCCTCCGTGGCTCCGTGACTCCTGTTCAACAGCAGTTGCTGTTGCAACGGCGGGAATGTTTCACAGGAGTCACGGAGAGCACGGAGGGTCTGGTGACTGCGGCGACAT
>DASSZC010000449.1:0-2303 GCA_035702925.1 Gemmatimonadaceae bacterium
GCCAGAGGCTCTTCATGCCTGACGTTCTCCCTCCGTGCCGTCGCGCCGCGGCTCGTGCTACGGCTTCCGCGCCGTGCTGTCCGCCGTCGCTCCCGGCGGTCGCGTGATGTCCTGCATCAGCGTCAGCACCGTCGCCAGCGCCTCGCTGTCGATCCCGGGCCCGCGCGTCGTGCCGACGCCGGCGGTCACCGTCACCCGCGTCGAGTCTCCCATCGGGTTCAGCGCGACGATCACCGACGTCCCTTTCGGGCTCTTGCCGCGCACCTGCGCCGACGGCCCGTCGGGAGTGATCTCGGTATAGCCACGCTCCTTCATCGCCGCGAAGGCGCGCGCGAACAGGGTGTCGCGCGACTCGCGCGCGACGGTCGTCATCTGCGGCGCGGTGCGTCCCGGCGCGCCGGTCGAGGGACGATTCAATGTGCAAGCGAGCGCGGCGGCCGAGAGCAGTACGAGAATGCGAATGCGAGGCATGAACGGCGGTGTCGAGTGTGAGATGGTGCGCGGCAACGCTCGATCGCTCAGCGCCGCCATTCTGTCTTCAGTGCAGCATACATGAACTGGTCCAGCACGATTCCATCCTTGATGGCGGTACGCCGCATCGTCCCCTCGAGGAGGTATCCGCACTTCTCCAGCACCCGCGCCGACGCCCTGTTCCTGGTGTTCGCCACCGCGAACACCCGCTCGAGCCCGAGCTCGTCGAACGCGTACGCCGTCGCCGCCTTTACCGCGTCGGTCGCGAGCCCTCTCCCCCACGCCGCGACCCCCAGCCAGTAGCCGATCTCGGCGCTGATGCGCTGGACGTCCTCCTGCAGCATCAGCCCGACCCCGCCCACCGGCTCGTCCCTTCCGCTTTCCGTGATCGCGAAGGCGACAGGCGGGGCGACGCCGACGTTCCGGCCGAGCCATTCCGAGGCGTGGGTCGCCGTGTACGGATAGGGGAATCGATCCCTGAGGTCGATCGACACCCGCCGGTCGTTGGCGTGGCGAACGAGCGACTCCTCGTCGTTGAGCCGCCACTCCCGCAGCAGGCACCGTCCCGCATCGATCACGATCGTCATCCCGGGAAGTTGACCGCCGGGCCTCGACTCGGCCACCCGGATTCCGGGTCAGACTACCAGCACTCGCGCAATCCCGATACCTTTCCTCGGGATGAGGACGACCGACTTCGCCATCACCAATCGCGCCCCCCGGACAGCGTTCTCGCTCCTCGGGGCGCTCGTGCTTCTCGCCGCCCTGTTCGCCGCGATCGCGCGACCCGCGCGCGCACAGGAACATCCCGCTCGCCGCGTCGCCAACATCGTCGGCGTTGCCGTCGAGGAGTACGGCAAGGCGGTGGACGAACGCGGACGCCTGGTCTCCGCAGCCGAGCTCCAGGAAGCGACAGACTTCCTCGCGGATGCGACGCTCGTCGCCGAGCGGCTCGCCGGTGCCCGCGCCGCGACGGCGCGCGAAGTGCTCGACAGCCTGACAGTCGCCGTCGCGGCGAAGCGGCCTCCCTCGGAGATCCAGGCGCTGCACAAGCGCTTCGCGCTCGCGCTCGGCGATGAGGGCGCGCTCGAGATGCCGCGCGGGCCCCTCGACATTGCGGCGGGAAAGCGGATCTACGAGAAGAACTGCGCGTCGTGCCATGGACTGACGGGGATGGGGGACGGGCCGGCCGCGCGGTCGATGACTCCGGTTGCGCCCGCGTTAGGCGCGGACAGCGTCGGCGGTGCCGTCACCCCGGCGACCGTCTTCCGCGTCGTCAGCGTGGGGATTCGCGGGACGCCGATGACCGGCTGGGCGAACGTGCTCAGCGTCGACGAGCGGTGGAGCGTGGTCGCCTACGTGACTTCGCTGCGGGCGAAGTCCGAGGCGGTGCTGCAAGGCGAGGGACTCTACCTCCAGCGCTGCGCGTCGTGCCACGGCACGGGGGCGAGCACGGCGGCCTTCGCCCGCGTCCTCACCCGCCTTCCCCCCGAGATCTCGACGTTAGGCTGGCAGGCCGAGCGCAGCGACGCGCAGATCGCGGCGACGGTCCACGAGGGGATTCCGGGTACCGCGATGCCGCCGTCGCGCGACCTCACCCCCGCCGAAACGCGGAACATCGTCGCCTACATCAGAACCTTGCCCGTGCGCGCCGGCGCGACCGGTGGCACCGCGGTCGCGACCGCGCAGAGCGACGCGCCGCGCACCGTGATGGCGCTGCTCGACCAGGCACTCAACGCGGCGCGCGACGGCCGCTCGAGCGACGCCGGCGACAAGGCCTTCGACGCCTACATCGCCTTCGAGCCCCTCGAGTCGACGACGCGGGCGAAGAACCC
>DASSZC010000302.1:0-8217 GCA_035702925.1 Gemmatimonadaceae bacterium
GGGTGAGCAGGCGCATCCCCGGTCCTTTCATCGCGCTGATCATCACCGCGATCGCCGCGCAGCTCCTGCACTGGCCGGTCGAGACGATCGGCAGCCGGTTCGGCGGGATCAGCGCTGGCTTTCCCCACCCCGCGCTGCCGCACGTCTCGTTCGCGCAGATGACCGCGCTCATCGTCCCGGCATTCACCATCGCGATGCTCGGCGCCGTCGAATCACTTCTCTCGGCGGTGGTGTCCGACGGCATGATCGGCAGCAGGCACCGCTCGAACATGGAGCTCGTCGCGCAGGGAGTCGCCAACATCGCCTCGCCCCTCTTCGGCGGGATCCCGGCGACGGGCGCGATCGCGCGCACCGCGACCAACGTCAAGAACGGCGGCCGCACCCCGGTCGCCGGGATGGTCCACGCGGTCACGCTGCTCCTGATCACGCTCTTCTTCGGACGCTGGGCGGCGCTGATCCCTCTGGCATCGCTCGCCGCGATCCTCGTCCTCGTCGCCTACAACATGAGCGAGTGGCGCGCCTTCCGCGCCGAGCTTCACGCGCCGAAGAGCGACATCGCGGTGCTGCTGGCGACCTTCTTCCTGACGATCCTCGTCGACCTCACCGTCGCGATCGGTGTCGGCATGGTCGCGGCGGCATTCCTCTTCATGCGACGGATGGCCGAGGTGACGAACGTCAGCGCCGTCACCGACGAGTTGGAGGACGGCGAGGATCCCTACACCGTCGCCGCGAACAGCGTCAGGCGCAAAGCCGTCCCGGCAGGGGTGAACGTCTTCGACGTGAACGGCCCCTTCTTCTTCGGCGCCGTCTCGACCTTCAAGGACACCATCGGCCGAATCGCCGGCAACCCGAAGGTCCTGATCATCCGCCTGCGCAACGTGCCGGCGATGGACTCCACCGGGATGCACGCGCTGAAGGACGTCGTCCACCGCTCGCGGGGCGATGGTACGCTCGTGCTCCTCTCCGATGTCCAACCGCAACCCCTTGCCGCACTGACGCGCTCACCGGTACTCGACGAGATCGGATCGAACAACGTCTTCGACAACATCGACGACGCACTGGAGCGCGCGAGGGCGCACCTGCGGGGGGAGACTACGCTGGCGAGGGCGCTGCGCTGAGGGACTGCGTGTGAACGGCGGAACGGCGCCACCGAGGCACCGAGACGCCGAGAACAGCCTCGAAGGGTGAGTGCGTTTCGCCAGAGCCGAACAGATTGGGGGCAAGGGGGCGAGATGGTCTCGCCATGCTTGCCCCAAAGCAGCTCGAGACGTGTTCGAGCTGTGCCCCGCAGTCACCAGACCCTCCGTGCTCTCCGTGGCTCCTGTGAAATATTCCCGCCGTTGCACCAGCAACTGCAACTGCTGTTGAACGGGAGTCACGGAGCCACGGAGGACGGCCTGCACGCGAGAAGGCTCACGGCACCAGTCTGAAACAGCTTGGGGGCAAGCCGGCCGAGGTGATCTCGCGCCGCTTGCCCCCAATCAGTTCGGCCCTGGCGCGAACTGCTCAGCCCTTGCGGGCTGTTCTCGGCGCCTCGGTGACTCGGTGGCGCCGTTCCGCCGTCATCCGCGCTCCCTCACCCCCTAGAGCGCGCCCGCCTTCATCTGCTTCACCGCGTAGTCGCACGCCCTCGCCGTCAGTGCCATGTAGGTGATCGACGGGTTCACGCACGACGCGCTCGTCATCGCCGAGCCGTCGGTGACGAAGAGGTTGGGAACGTCGTGCGCCTGGTTGTGGGCGTTCAGCACGGACGTCTTCGGATCGCGGCCCATCCGCGCGGTGCCCATCTCGTGGATCCCGAGGCCGGGTTCGGCGCCGAGGCCGTCGGGCTTCAGGAGGTCGTAGGTCGAGACGTTCTTCACCCCGGCCGCCTCGAGCATCTCGGCGGCTGACGCCGCCATGTCCTTGCGCATCGCCAGCTCGTTCGGGCCCCACGCGCAGTTGATCCGCAGCTTGGGGATCCCGTACTCGTCGGTCTCCTCGGAGAGAGTCACCGCGTTCTCGGCGCGCGGCAGGCACTCGGCGAAGGCGGTCATCCCCATCGACCAGTCGCCAGGTTCGCGCAGCCTGCGCTTGAGCTGGACGCCGAAGCCGGGGGCGGATCCGCCGCGTCCCCATCCCGAGCGGCTCGCGCCCCCCTGGTAGCCGAAGCCGCGGATGTAGTCGCTGCGCTTCGTCTTCTCGTCGAGGTTGCGGAAGCGCGGGACGTAGATGCCGTTAGGCCGGTTGCCCTGGTAGTAGTGCTCGCGCAGCCCGGGAATCTCGCCGCGGGCGCCAGCCATGAAATGGTGGTCCATCAGGTTCTGGCCGAGCACTCCGCTCGAGTTGGCGAGCCCGTTCGGGAAGCGCGCCGACTTCGAGTTGAGGAGGATGCGCGTGCTGCCTAACGTCGAGGCGTTGAGGAAGACGATGCGCGCGCGGTACTCGCGCTGCTCCTTGGTTTTGGCGTCGATGACGCGGACGCCGGTGACCCGGTTCTTCGCGTCGTCGTAGACCAGCGAGTGGACGACCGAGTCGGGGATGATCGTCAGGCGCCCCGTCTTCTGCGCGGCGGGGAGCGTCGACGACTGGCTCGAGAAGTACGAGCCGGTCGAGCAGCCGCGCTCGCACGGCCCGCAGTAGTGGCAGGCGGCGCGGCCGTTGTGGTTCTGCGTCAGGATCGCGACGCGGCCGATGGTGAAATGGCGGTCCTTGAAGCTCCGCTCGATCCCGCGCTTCACGAACTTCTCCCCCGCGTTCATCTCCATCGGCGGGAGGAACTCGCCGTCAGGCAGGTGCGGCAGCCCGAGCTTCTCGCCGCTGACGCCGATGTGCTTCTCGACGTAGCTGTACCATGGCGCGATGTCGGCGTAGCGGATCGGCCAGTCGACGGCGATCCCGTCGCGGAGGTTTGCCTCGAAATCGAGGTCGCTCCAGCGATAGACCTGTCGTCCCCAGATCAGCGACTTGCCCCCGACCTGGTCGCCCTGGATCCAGGTGAAGGGCTTGTCCTCGACGTACGGGTTCTTCGTGTCCTTCATGAAGAAGTGCTTGTTCGACTCGCGGAACTGTCCCGTGCGCGCCTGCACCGGATAGTCCTCGGAGCCCTGCACTTCCGGATTGATCCGCCGGTCGTGCAGCGGGAACTCCCAGTTGGGCTTGTGCTCGGTGATGTAGTCCTTGCCGTGCACGACGTTGCGCCCGCGCTCGATCACGAGCACGCGCAGCCCCTTCTCGGTGAGCTCCTTGGCCGCCCAGCCGCCGCTGATCCCCGATCCGACGACGATCGCGTCGTAGTCGTCGGCCTTCGTGTGAATGAACATCACGCTCTCCCTGGTTTGCGGCTTCTCAAGCCCACGCCTTCTGTCCCGTCTTGTACGGCATGTCGCCCTTCCAGATTCCCATCGGGTTCACGTGCAGCTCCTGCGTCGCCCCGGGCTGCGAGGTGTAGTAGCCGACGAGAGTGATCTCCTTCAACCGGCGCCAGAACCATCCCGACGCGATCTCGGTGCGCACTTCCTCGGTGGCGCCGTCGACGTCGGCCGCGGTCGGTTGTGCCATCGAGCCGCTCCCGCCGCTCCCCGGTCCGACGACCGTGTTCCGCGGCGGCGCCTGCTCCTTCTTCTCCTGCTGCGCGATCATCCCCTGCGCCGGATACGCTTCCTTGTCCATCTCGGTGAGGATCGCGACCTGCTGCCCGCGCGTCGTCGCCGTGAACTTCTTCTTGTACCGTCGCAGCGAGCGGACGTCGACGCCCTGCAGCCCGGCGAGGACGCGGTTCCGCTCCGGCTCCCTGTAGTGATCGGTGAGCAAATCGTCGACGAACTTCTGAACGCCGACATCGCGCGCGCCCGGGGTATCAGTGCGTGGGATGATGTGCTCGACGAGCGCCGTGACGAGCGCCATCTGCTCCGCCGTTAGGGTGCGCGGACTACTGGTCCCTGGTCCCTGGTCCCTGGCACCCGCGGTCGTCGTCCAGGCGAAAGCGTTCTCCGCCATCGCGCCGGCGATCGTGCTCGCGGCGAGCGTCCCGCCAAGGACGTACGCGATGCGCTGGAGCGCGTCACGCCGCGTGATCTGCTGTGGTGTGTCCATCGAGACTCCCCCTCCTCTCACCGTGATGACGTGACCTGCGTCAGACCGTACAGACGTCGACCGCCGCGCGCAGCGATGTCAGCGGGTCGCGGGTCGGTACGAACTCGTGGGCGATGAAGCCGGTGAAATGGCTGTCGGCGATCGCCGCCGCGACCGCGCGGTAGTTCAGCTCCTGCGTCGCGTCCAGCTCGTGGCGGCCAGGGACGCCGCCGGTGTGGAAGTGGCCGATCTCCGCCGCGTAGTCGCGCACCGTGCGGATGACGTCCCCTTCCATGATCTGCATGTGATAGATGTCGTAGAGCAGCTTCACCCGCGGCGAGCCGATGCCGCGAACCACCGCCGCGCCGAACGCGGTGTGGTCGCCCTGGTAGTCCTTGTGATCGACCTTGCTGTTGAGGAGCTCGACGCAGATGGTGACCTTCTGCTCCTCGGCGAGGGGCGCGACCTGCTTGAGCCCCGCGATGCAGCTGGCGATCGCCTCGGCGTCGCTCCGGCCGTTGCGGTTGCCGAACATCGCGATGACGTTAGGCACCCCCTCGCGCGCCGCCCGCGGGATCGTCGCCTCGAGCTCGCGGAGGAGCATCGGGTGGTTCTTCGGGTCGTTGAACCCGGTGGCGATGAAGTCGTTCCGCTTCGTTGGATACCCCATCGACGGGACGAGGCCGGCGTCGCGGACGACCGCCCACTCCTCGGGCTGGAGGAGGTCGATCCCGGCGAGCCCCATCGCCTTGCAGGCGCGGGCGAACTCGGGAAGCGGGATCTTCGAGTACGACCAGCGCGAGACGGACTGCTTCAGCCGCCCGGCCGCGGGCTCGGCCAGCGCGAGCGGAGTGTCCGTCACCCCCGTCTTGCTGAGGGCGAGCGCGCCGACGCCGCCCGCCGAGGCGAGCAGCATGGCGCGCCGGGAGAGTCGGCGCGGGGATGTCATGGGCCGAATGTGAGACGGGGGGCTGACGACGGCAAGAGCGGACGCCAACCCCCGACGCCGGATCATCGATCGAGTTCGTTTCGAACCATTTGGCCCGTCGGGGCATCGAAGAGGGGAGCCCGATATTTTCGGTGACGCCGCTGAAACGCGACGCACTCCCCTCCGTAGACCGGTTCATGCCGCACATCTCCTCGCCGCGCGCTCGCGCTCTGGCTTTCGCCGCGACCGCTTCGCTCATCGCCGCTCCTCTCGTCCTCCCCGCCCAGGGCTCCTCGGTTCACCCGACGCCGCCGCCAGTCGCGACCGCGGCGCGCCGCATCGGCTCGATCACCATCGATGGGCGGATCGACGAGGCGGCGTGGGCGCGGGCGACCCCGATCACCGCCCTTCGCCAGACCCAGCCGAATGAAGGGGCACCGGCATCGATGCCGACCGAGGTGCGGGTGCTCTACGACGGGGAGGCGCTGTACATCGGCGCACGCATGAGCGACTCGATGGGACGCGCCGGGATCCGCGCGCCCCTCGCGCGGCGCGACCAGCTCCTCGCCGCCGATGGCAACAACGGCTCCTTCAACTCGCTCACCACCGACAAGCTGGCGATCGTCCTCGACCCGTACCACAACCACCTTGACGAGGCCTGGTTCGAGGTGAACCCGGCCGGCGTTCGCGGCGAGTCGTTCAACGGCGACGACTCCTGGGATCCGGTGTGGGAGGCAGCGGCCCACGTCGACGCGGACGGATGGACCGCGGAGATGCGCATTCCCTACTCACAGCTGCGCTTCTCGCGCGACAGCTCGCAGACCTGGGGACTGCAGGTCTGGCGCTACGCAGACCGCTTGAACGAGCAGGACATGTGGTCGTTCCGCAAGCGGAACGAGAGCAGCGGCGCGGCGTTCTTCGGCCATCTCGAGGGGTTGAGCATCGTCGACCGCCCGCGGCAGGTCGAGCTGCTTCCGTACGTCGTCTCGAAGGGGCAGTTCAAGTACGCGTCGCCTAACGATCCGTACCACGACAAGGCGCAGCTCGGGATCAACGCCGGTGCCGACCTCAAGTACCTCCTCACCAGCAACCTCACCCTCGACGCGACCTTCAATCCCGACTTCGGCCAGGTCGAGGTCGATCCGGCGTCGCTGAACCTGTCGGCGTTCGAGACCTACTACGACGAGAAGCGCCCCTTCTTCGTCGCCGGCCGCAGCGCGTTCGGCTTCGGCGGGATGAGCTGCTACTTCTGCAGCAACACCTCGGGGCTCGGGCTCTTCTACTCGCGGCGGATCGGCCGGCCGCCGCAGCTCGAGCGCTACGTGACGCGCCTCGCCGGTGACAGCGGCTTCGTCGACACCCCCGACCGGGCCACCATCCTCGGCGCGGCGAAGATCACCGGGCGCACGAACAGCGGCTACACCGTCGGACTGCTCGACGCCGTCGCCAACGGCGAGACCGCCCGCTACATCACCCTCCCCGGGACTCCGGAGCTGACGCAACGGGTCGAGCCGCTCACCAACTACTTCGTCGGCCGGGTGAAGAAGGAGCTGCGGCAGGGAGCGACCACCGTCGGCGTCGCGCTCACCTCGACCATCCGGCGGCTCGGCGACGACTCGGTGCTCGCCGACAGGCTGCACTCCAACGCGACCGCGTTAGGCGTCGACTGGAGCCACTCGTGGGACCGGCGGAACTACCGGTGGCGCGGCAGCATCGTCGGCTCCGGGGTGAGCGGATCGCCGGAGGCGATCGCGTCGACACAGCAGTCGAGCGCGCACTACTTCCAGCGCCCCGACCGCCGCGTCAGCAGCGACGGCATCTTCACCACGCGCTTCGACACGACGGCGACCGCGCTGCGCGGCTACGGCTTCTACACGCGCCTCGCGAAGGAGAATGGCAACTGGCTGTGGGAGACCGCGCAGAACTGGCGCAGCCCGGGGTTCGAGGTGAACGACCTCGCCTACCTCGACCGCGCGGACTACAAGTGGATGAACTTCAACGTCGCGAGGCAGCTCACGACCCCGACGCGATTCTACCGGAACATCTTCGCCTCGGTCGGCGGGCAGCAGGAGTTCAACTACGACGGGATCCGCACGCAGCAGCAGGCGCAGGGCTACTACGGGATGGAGTTCCCCAACTACTGGAACCTCCGCACCTTCTTCATCTACCGCCCGACGACGGAAGACGACCGCATCACGCGCGGCGGCCCGGTGGTGAAGCGCAACGGCTACGACTTCGGCCACCTCCAGGTCTCGACCGACGCGCGGCAGCGCGCCGTGTTCGACGTGACCTTCGAGGGAGCGCGCGGGATCTCGGCGCCGACGCACACCTTCTACTTCTCGCCCGGTGTCGCGCTGAAGCCGATGGCGAGCGTCTTCATTCAGCTCTCGCCGAGCTACAACGCCGATGACGATGCCGCGCAGTACGTGGCGCGCATCGCCGACCCGACGGCGAGCGCCTTCGGCGGCAACCGATACGTCTTCGCGCACATCCACACGAAGACGGTGTCGTTCGACACACGCGTCAACTGGACCCTCAAGCCCGACCTCACCCTCCAGCTGTTCGCGCAGCCCTTTTTCGCGAGCGGCGCCTACAACGACTTCCGCGAGTTCGCCGCGCCGCGCACCCTGCGCAAGCTCGATTACGGGCGCGACATCGGCACGATCAAGTACGTCGACTCGACGTCCACCTACACCATCGACCCGGATGGGGCCGGCCCGGTGGCGTCCTTCCCCATCGGCAACCCGAACTTCAGCTACCGCGCCCTTCGCGGCACCGCGGTCCTCCGCTGGGAGTACCGCCCGGGCTCGACGATGTTCTTCGTCTGGACCCAGCAGCGCGAGGGGCGCATGCCTGACGGTGACTACGCGTTCCGCCGAGACTACTCGGCGCTGTTCCGCGATCCTCCGGACAACGTGTTCCTGATCAAGGCGACGTACTGGATCGGGCGTTAGGCGGTCGGGAGGAGGATGAGGGAAACGGCAATATTCACAGGAGTCACGGAGGGCACGGAGCGGTTTGGTTAGAGCCGAACGGCGGTTGAGCGTTTCTCACGGGAGCTGAACTGTTCTGGGGCAAGCGGGGCGAGATGGTCTCGCCCCGCTTGCCCTCAAGCAGTTCCAGGCCGGTGCCCGGAGCTCTGCAACCCGGAGGTTTGATCACAACCGCTCCGTGCCCTCCGTGACTCCTGTTACAAACAGCAGTCCTCTCCCGGCGTCAGGCACACGCCAGGCGCG
>DASSZC010000408.1:0-2563 GCA_035702925.1 Gemmatimonadaceae bacterium
CATCGCCCGCCATCCCGGGATGCGCAGCACCGTCCAGGCAGACGCGGTTCGCCCCCACCCGTGATTATTCGATCCAGCGACGCGCGCCAGTCCGCGTGACTGCGCGAAGCGCGCGATCTCCGGCGCGAGCCGCTGCGTGAACATGAGCCCGCGCGGTGCACCGTCCGAGCTTTCGACGGCATCGAGTCGCAACCCCGGCGCCCGCGCGAGGCTCGCCGGCACCGTCAGCACGACGACGACATCGGTGTCGGCGGCGAGTCGCTGGAGGTCGGCCTGCCCGTCGTGCTCGAGCCCCATTCCCTCGCGCGCACCGAGCATGAGGATCCGCGAGTGCGCCGCAGCCGACTCGAGGCCGGAGAACAGGACCGTTCCATCGCCGGCGCGGCGAGGATTCCCGCGCTCGCCGGCGACCGCTCCCCGGAAGGAGCGATGATCGGTGACGTACACGGCAGCGTATCCCGCGGCAGCATGCCAGCGCCGACTCGATTCCGCGTCGAAGCTGCGGCGGCCGTCGTGCGAGGCCGAGGTGTGGCTGTGGACGTCGACCGCGAGCTCGTCGCGATCGCCTAACGCGATCGCCGCCATCGGCCGGGGCACCAGCGCGCCGACGCTGTACCATGCGACGAAGCTGAGCACGAAGGCGGCGACCAGCAGCCCTTCGCTGTGCGCGGCGCGGCGCCTCAAGTTCGCCATTCGCCGGCGGTGGCGGCGCACGACGCGGAACGCGCCGAACAGGACGAGCAGCCAGCCGAGCAGCGCCCCATGCTCGCTCAGCGTCAGCAGCGTCAGCGCGTCGTAGCCCTCGCAGATCGGAGAGAGCAGCACATACGCAGCGGGGAGGTGCAGCGTCGCGCCGACCCCGCCGCCCGGGGCCGCGACGCCGAGGGCTTGCAGCGCTGGGACCTGCCACACGGCACCGGCCACGACGAGCGCTGATGCGACCGCGGCGACGCCTGTCGGCCAGCTCCGCGCCCGCCCCCACGATCGAGCCCCTCGCCGTCGCCGAGGGAGATCGGGGATGTGCTGGGGAACCGCGGGCGCTTGCCGCGCGCGGGCGTCGTCGACGATCCGTTCAGCGATCCCCAAGAGGCGTCTCCATGTGGCGCCGCGCGCCGTGCGCTGGAACGGGCAACCGCCGACGTCGGCGCATGCCCGGCCTGTTGACGTACTCACCTCCGCCTAAACGATCGATAACTCGCGCCGGCAACGTTCCCGGTCGGTGCCCGATACTGCTCACCGTCGCGCGATCCAATCGTTGCCTCGCGGGGTACCACAACCGAGATTCACGCATTCGCACGGAGGACGACGTTGCGCGTACTGCTTGCCGAAGATGATGTCTACCTGAGCGCGATGCTCGCGAAGGGACTTCGCGAGCATGCGTACGCCGTCGACGTCGCCGCCGACGGCAACGAGGCCGCGTACCAGGTCGCGGTCAACGAGTATGACCTCGTCATCCTCGACGTCCTGATGCCGGGACGCGACGGCTTCGACGTCTGCCGCGAGATCCGCAGGCGCGGGCTGACGATGCCCGTGCTGATGCTCACCGCGCGCGACGCGGTGAGCGACCGCATCGCCGGCCTCGATGCCGGCGCCGACGACTACCTGCCGAAACCCTTCGACTTCAGCGAGCTCCTCGCGCGGATGCGTGCACTCCTCCGCCGCGCGCGCGAAGTCCGCCCCGAGCTGATCACCGTCGGCGACCTCGTCGTCGACACCCGCGGCCAGGCGGCGCGTCGCGCCGGGCGGGCGATCCCGCTGACGACGAAGGAATACGCGCTGCTCGAGTACCTCGCCCAGAACGCGGGGCGCGTCGTCGGCCGCGCCGACATCTGCGCTCACGTCTGGGACGACAACCACGACCCCTTCTCCAACGCGATCGAGGTGTACATCGGGCGGCTCCGCCGCAAGGTCGACGGCGACCGGGCGCCGCTCATCCACACCCGGCGCGGCGCGGGCTACATGCTGAGCGCGATCGGGGGCGACGAGTAGTCACCGCCGCATGATCGACAGCGTCCGCGGCCGCCTCGCCTTCTGGCACACCTCGGTCCTCGCCGCGCTCCTCGTCGCCTTCGCGTCGCTCTCGTACGGGATGCTCAGCCGCACGATCGCGCGCCGAACCGATGACTACCTCGAGGAGTCGGCGCTGGCGCTGGCGAGCGACCTGCGTGCCGATCGCATTCGCGACGCCGCCGACTCCGCCGGTGCGCAAGGGACGCTCGCCGAGTTCAACCTGCGCGACCTCGGCTTCATCGTCTTCGACGCGCGCGGCCGGCTCGTCGCTTCCGACCTTCCCGCCGATTCGGCGACCGACGTGCATCGCGCCGGAACGATGGTCGACTTCGACGCGGTGCGGGCGATCATCGCCCCGGACCTCGTCGCCCGCGGCCCGCGATTCGCCACACTGCCTAACGACCGGGGCGGGATCCGCCTCTACGCGACGCGCACCAACGCGATGCCGCGCTTCCTCGTCGTCGTCGCCGCCGCCTCACTCGACGACCAGGTCGAGCTGCTCGCCGAGGTGCGGACCGGGTTCATCGTCGCGATCATCGTCGGGCTGCTGCTC
>DASSZC010000230.1:0-2051 GCA_035702925.1 Gemmatimonadaceae bacterium
GGAACTGCGCGCCTGAACGCGAACTTCGACTCGTTTCGCCGGCCGGCAAGTCGGCTCGCGCTCTTCATGATGATCGCAGGCTGCGCACCCGCGGCGACGCATGCACAGTCCATCCCCTTCATCTACGACGACGCCCGCCTCTTCGTCCCCGTTCACGTCAGCAGCGACACGACGACGTACTGGTTCATCCTCGACAGCGGCGCCCAGCCGACGATCATCGACGCCAACGTCGCGGCCGCGCTCGGGCTGAAGGTGCGCGAGGCGGGGAGCGTTACCGGGGCGGGGACGCACTCGCTGCGGCAGGGGAGGGCGCAGGGCGTGTCACTGAGCGTCGGCGGCGTCGCGCTCGGGCCGATGGAGGTGCGGGTGAGCGAGATCGACTCCCTGCTCGCGCCATCGCAGGGGCGCGGTGCGCCCGGGATTATCGGCTCGCGCTTCTTCATCGAGCACGTCGTCGAGATCGACTTCGGCTCGTCGCTGGTCACCCTTCACGCGGCGCGCGACTGGCGCTATGACGGCAGCGGGACCGTCCTCCCGTTGACGCTCGACAACGGGGTGCCGATGACCGCCGGCCGGATGACGACCCCCGACGGCACCGTGATCCCGATGCGCCTCCTCGTCGACCTCGGCGCGAAGAGCACGCTGCTGGTGGCCGAGCCCTTCATCGACGAGCACCGGCTGATGCGGCGCTTCGCGAAGACCGTGACCAGCCCACTCGGCGCAGGGGTCGGTGGCGCGACGCGCTACGCGTTCGCCCGCCTTCCCCGGCTCGCGTTAGGCGGCGCCGGCGGCGCGCTGCCGACCGACAGCCTCGTCGCCGGGCTCTCGGTGGGCGGGACGCTGCGCTCCACCAGGTACGACGCCCTCCTCGGCGCCGACTTCCTGCGTCGCTACCGGGTGATCTTCGACTATGCGCATCACCAGCTGATCCTCGAGCCGCGCACCCCGCCGGTGCCAGTGGCCGAGTACGACATGAGCGGGATGTTTCTATTGGCCGAGGGAGCTGACCGGAGCCGCTACGTGGTCGGCGACCTGGTGAAAGGCGGCCCCGCCGACGAGGCCGGGATCGAGGTCGGGGACGAGCTGATCTCGCTCGACGGCCAGCCGACGGCCGCCATAACGTTAGGCAGCGTGCGGCACCGGCTGAAGGCGGGGGAGGGGCGGGTGGTGCGGGTGGAGGTCGGGCGGGAGGGGGCGCGGACCATGCGGCTCGTCAGGCTGCGACGCCTGATCTGAGCGCGAGGGGCAGGTGCCCATTTCCTGGCCCTGCCTCGCGCCAGATGTTTGACACGGTGTTGCGCGCAGGGCATCTTCGGCGAGGTGGAGCTGCGCCGTCCCTGCGCATGCATGCCGTCGCGCTGCCAGGCCACCTTCTCATCCGATCCTGGAGTTCTCGATGCGCTGGCAGAGTCATGCCCTCCGCGCGGTGGCCCTTGTCGCCACCGTCCTGCTCACCGCCGCCTGCACGCGCGACCTCGGGCCCTCCTCAGGACCCGCGCCTTTTCCCAGCACGGACGCCGTCTTCTCGGACAACTTCGCGGCGGGAGTCCAGTTCCAGGCGTTCGCCGGCTCGAAGCTGGACGCGGTCAACATCGATGGGTCGACACACGCCAATGGCTCCGCGTCGCTCAAGGCCACCATCCCCGCGCTCGGCGATCCGGCGGGCGGGTACGCGGGCGGCGCACTGGTGGACGCGATCGGGCGCGACCTCTCGGGATACAACGCGCTCACCTTCTGGGCGCGAGCGAGCATCCCGGTCAATCTCGACGTCGTCGGTCTCGGCAACGACAACACCGGCAAGTCGCGGTTCGATGCGCACGTGCTTGGCCTTCCCCTCACGGTTGCGTGGAAGAAGTACATCATCCCGATTCCGCTTCCGGCCAGGCTCACACGGGAGCGCGGTCTCTTCTATTTCGCATCGGGTCCGGTGAACGGCGCGGGCTACGATGTCTGGTTCGACGACATCAAGTTCGAGCAGCTGTCGACGATCGGCAACGTGAGGCCGGTCATCGGCAGCAAGACGGTCACCGATGAGGTGGGAGCGACGCTCG
>DASSZC010000259.1:0-2735 GCA_035702925.1 Gemmatimonadaceae bacterium
GGGTGGACACCGAGATGGCGGCGGGGGCGATGGCGAACGGTGGGCGCGAGCGCATCGCGGCGACGATCCCGGTCGGCCGGGTCGCGACGGCGCGCGACATCGCCGGACCGATCGCCTTCCTCTGCTCCGATCTCGCCCGGCACGTCACGGGCGAGATCCTCAACGTCAACGGCGGGTCGGTGCTGTGCGGCTGATCATCGGCCGCGGCGCCGGCGAGTGCTACGCGAGCTGCGAGATGCCGTTAGGCAGGGCGCCGGTCGCGCGGGCGCGCCCGGACATCGCCGGCCGCTCCGTCCAGACGGAAAAGCAGCGCCATCCGAACTCGCGCGCGGCGCGAATCTGATCGGGCTCTCCCCAGTGGTCCGTCCACCCTTCCTCGGCGGCGCGCCAGCGACAGTCCCAGACGAAATCGAAGACGCGAACGGCGTCGCCGACATGCACCGAGACGTGACCGCTGAAGTCCGAGCACCCGGAACGCGCGTCGAGCTCGATGCGTTCGATTCGCGCGTCGGGAAGCTCTGTCAGCAGCTGCGTGAGCACGCGCTCGACCTTGACCGCGGGCATCCCCCGGCGGCAGACGAGGGCGTCGCAGGACTGCGCGTTGCCCCACGGCTGGGCAACGAGGGTCCGCAACGCCAGCTTGAGCTGGTCGGTCGCGGCGGAGCGGTCGAGGAGGGGGATCAGCGACATATGTTTCGAAACCTAACGACGGGCCGAGCCATACCGAAGCGCTCGCCAGAAAGGAGTTCTCGTTGACGACCAGGCTCGATCCCCCGCAACCCGTGCTCGACATCGCAGCGAAGCTCGAGCGGGCGGGACACGAGACGTGGTGTGTCGGCGGGGCGGTCCGTGACGCCCTCCTCGGACATCCGCACCTCGACTGGGACCTCGCGACCGCGGCGAGACCGGCCCAGGTCCAGGCGCTGTTCCGCCGGACGATCCCGGTCGGGATCGAGTTCGGCACCGTTGGAGTGCTCGACCGGGCGGGGACCCTCCACGAGGTGACGACCTTCCGCCGCGACGTGAAGACCGACGGGCGCCACGCAGTCGTCGAGTTCGGAGCCTCACTCGACGACGACCTCGCGCGGCGCGACTTCACGATCAACGCGATCGCCTGGTCGCCGAGCCGGAAGGAGCTGCGCGATCCCTTCGATGGCCAAGCCGACCTCGCCGCTGGAATTCTTCGCGCGGTCGGGAATCCCGACGCACGGATGGAGGAGGACCGGCTTCGCGCGCTCCGGGCTATCCGCTTCGCGTCGCGCTTCGGCTTCGAGATCGAGCCGCAAACCTGGAGCGCGATCGTCGCCAGCGCACCCTATCTCGGGCGCCTGTCCGCCGAGCGGGTGAAGCAGGAGATCGACAAGACCATCGAGCAGGTGCGCACCCCCTCGCGCGCCTTCGCCCTCTGGCGCGACTCCGGTGCTTTCGCGACGCTGATCCCGGCGCTGGCGACCGTAGGCGACGCCGACCTCGCCACGCTCGACGTCGCGCCGCGGCCACTCGGCGGCCCGCGGTCCGCCGAGCGCCGGCTCACGCGGCTCGCGCTGCTCTGGTTGCCCCTGCGTCCCGCGGACGCGACGCGCACCCTGACCGCGCTCCGCTTCTCGAAGCTCGATATCGCCTGGATCGTCGCGCTGGTCGAGCGATGGGCGCTGCTCGGCGACGAAATGTCCCGGGCGCTGCTCACCGGCGAGCCTTCCGATGTCACCGTCCGCCGCTGGGTGGCGAAGGTGGGTCGGACGCGGATGCGCGCCCTGCTGCGGATTGCCGCCGCGCGGTGGACCGCCGCCCGCGACGCCGGGCGCGACGCACCAAGCGCGGTCGCGCTGAAGCGCCTGTCCCGCCGCGCCATCGGCATCGCGTTCCGCGACCCCATCGAGATCGCGGATCTCGCAATCGACGGGGACGACCTCCGTCGCGCGGGCTTCGCCCCGGGGCCGCTCCTGGGTAAGATCCTGAGCGCCCTGCTCGACTGGGTGCTCGAGGATCCGGCGCGCAATGTGCCTGATCTGCTGATCGCGAAAGCGCTCGAAATCCGGGATCGATTGCAGAACGACGAACGGGGTCTTGCCTGATGTTCTTCCGCGGAAAACAGCCTGATGGCTCGATCTGGAAGCGGTTCCGCGCCAGCCTCGACGGCTTCACCTTCGTCGAGGAAGACGACTACTACGCCGCGCACGTCGTCGCCAACGCCGAACGCGTCGTCGACCTGTTCTACACCTTGAGCGAGCAGCTCTCCCCGGCCGTCGACCTCGTGATCGACGACAAGCGCGCGGGGCGCGTCTGGAAGGGCGAATCGCTCGCCCTGCCTGACGTTCGCGACACCCTCGCGCGCCTCAAGGTCCTGCTCGCGCAGCACGGCGGTGTCGAGGTGACGGTGAACACGACGGAAGACCAGCTGACGCTGAACCCGTATCTCGAGATGTTCATCTACGCGCGCACCGATCGCTGGCTCTACATGCTCGAGGGGAAGGGACTGCAGGAGCAGCGCATGGTGCGCACGAAGAGCTGGAAGGCGAAGCGCGACGACTTCCCCCCGGCGCCGGAGCTGGACAAGGCGATCGCCGCCGCGGCCGAGCGACTCGGGCTCGTCGCGGCGTGAAGCAGGAGTACCTGTACGGCACCCTCGCCGCGGGTGGCAACGTCCTCGGTGCCCTCGCGGTCGTGTCGCGTGCCCGCTGGAGCGTGCGCGCACTCGATGCGATGATCGCGCTCGCCGCCGGCTTCATGATGGC
>DASSZC010000118.1:0-2842 GCA_035702925.1 Gemmatimonadaceae bacterium
GTCAGCTAACTAACGGCTCCTGCTTGCTGAGGATGCCGAGCGTGGCGAAGCGCGCGCGCGTCTGCTTGGTGACGAGCTGGGCGGCTCCGGTCATCCGGATCGGCCGGTCGCTACTGCGACTCGCCGCAGAGCGCGTACGCATAGATGCGTCGCGTCGCGCCGGTGGCGCCGTCGTCGTTGAACCCCTCTGCGACCCACGCGTTAGGCTTCGTCGACCCGGCGGTCTGCAAGGGCAGCGTCCCGACGATCCTGGTGAAGGCGCGATCGAAGAAGCTGAACTGGAAGCCGCCGGCGATCATCGTGCGGCCGGTGGGACAGGTCGCGATCGCGCGGCCGAAGCGGCCCGGCGGAATGTCCACGCTGTCCCGCACGGTCATCGAGGGCGCCAGCCCGCCGGAGCCGGCGGGACCCTGCGGCCCCTGGGGACCGGCGGGTCCGGGCGCGCCGGTCGGGCCGGCGGCTCCCTGCGGCCCGGCGGGGCCGGTGTCGCCCTTCGGGCCCGGGTCGCCCTTCGCTCCCGCGGGTCCGGCCTCACCCTGCGGGCCTGCCGGGCCAACGGGTCCGGCGGGACCAGCTTCACCCTGCGGACCCGCGGGGCCCTGCGTCCCGGCCGGCCCGGCGACGTTCCACTGCATCTCGATGTGCCCGCCGCGACACTCGGCCGGCCCGCCGGCGACGCCGATGCGATAGATCGTCCCGCTCGCCGGGACGTAGCAGGCGCGGATCGTGTTCTCGGCTGGCGCCTGCTGGGCGCCGGCGGCCGCGGGAATCGCCGTGCCAGCGACGACAGCGAGCAGCGACGTGGCGGCGATCCGCGAAAGGCTCTTGACGTTAGGCATGACGGTCTCGAAGTCGGGGAAGGGGTTCAGGAATCGCCAAGGACGGCGGCGATCTGGTCGAGAGTGAGCTCGATCGCGGAGAGATCAGCCGCATTGCCGGGATTTGTGGAGAGCTGCGCGCGCGAGTCGGCGAGCGCGCCGCGCGCAGCGACCAGCGCCGTCCGCGCGCCGGACACGTCACCACTCCCCAGTCGAGCCGCGACGACGGTCAGTCGTTGCGCGAAGACGTCGCGGCTCGATGCACTTTCCAGGGCAGGCACCAGTCGCAGCTCGGCGTCGGCGGCGGCGGCGCGAACAGCCGTTGCCTGCGCCGCGTCAGTGCAGAGCGGCACGGGCGCGCTCGGGCACTCCTGCGCCCCCGGTGCGACCGGACTGTCGCTCCCCTGGCAGCCAACGCCGAACAGCGTCGTGGCGAGGAGGGCGAGCGGCGCTCCCCAGCTCGAGCCAGCGCGGTGACCGATCATCGGCAGGTTCCCTCCGGCGCGAAGAGCGGGGGCGAGCTCTTCGCGCTGAATGCGCCAGACTGACAGAAGGCGACGTCGCTCTGGTCGAGCTTCGTCCCGCCTGGCGCCGTCAGGCGGCGCGACGAGCGGCGCTCCTGGCCCTTGAACGGCATCGTGAGCGCGGGGATCGTCACCATGGAGAAGATCGGCGCCATCATCGCCCGGCGCGCCGGGACCGGGCGAAGGTCGTCGTACCAGCCGTGACGGGCGGTTGCGCCGAGCGGATAGGGACCGAAGGTCGCCGTCCAGCCGCGGTGGTCGCGGGTGTTGTAGACCGCCTTGTTCCACTCCATCCCGGCCGGGGTGTCACTGGTCTTCACGACGTCGCCGAATGCGGCGGCGACCATGTTGCCGCAGAAGTGCCCGATGGTCGGGCGAACGTCGATGCACTGGTTGTCGTGCAGGATGCTGCCGACGACGACGCCGACGTCGACCCACGCCATCCGCTGGCCGTTAGGCAGGGTGAACTCGTCGTGCCACCTCGGGAACGTCCAGTCGAAGTCCTTGATCTCCTTCGGCATGTCGCAGCTCGGCCCGACACCGCCGAAGCACTGCTCACCCTCCGGCCTGACGAGATCGCGCCTGATCTGGTAGAGCGTCTCGACCTGCTCGGCGGACATCGGCGCCGGTGCGAAGAAGCCGTACTTGCGGTCCCGCTCCGGCGAGGTCGCGACCTCGCGCCAGAGGTCGGTCCATGCCGCACCGCCCTTCAT
Organism: Gemmatimonadaceae bacterium; assembly: GCA_035702925.1. Lineage (GTDB taxonomy): Bacteria > Gemmatimonadota > Gemmatimonadetes > Gemmatimonadales > Gemmatimonadaceae > JABFXC01. The sequence continues at coordinate 2,056 of DASSZC010000118.1, forward strand.
CGCCGCGATGTGCTGTCGCAGCTCGGCGTCGGTCGGTGCGCGACCGAGCAGCTGGTCGTACGCGAAGGCGGTGAAGGCGATCTCCGTCCATGCGGCTACCAGTTCGTCGTACGAGAGGCGCGAGGCGTTCGCGGCGCGCGTCCACTTGTTGACGAGATTCCCGTCGACGGCGCGGCCGGGGACCGCGGCGCCCGCCTGGAATGCCCGCGACACGGTATCGGCGCGCGGGGCGATGGTCGGGGTCTTCTCCGGGATGACGCGTGCTGTGGGAACTCGGATGGGCCGCTCCGGCTTGCCGATTTCCTGGGCTCGCAGCGCGGCGGGAGCGGCGAGGAGCAACGCGGCCATCGCGAGCAGTGCGTGATTCTGAGTCATTGATGGGGTTCCGGTGTGAGTTGCGACGCGTTACTGCATCCGGCTGACTTCGACGCGCTCGGCGGCGCCCTGCCCGGCGGCGGCCGGCGGCCGTGAGGCGCCTAACGCGAGGACGAAGAGGCGCGAGGCATCGACGCCCTCGTCGACCAGCGCCGCCTTCACTGCCTTCGCCTGCGCTTCGGAGCGCGATTGCTCCGCGGCCGTGCCGCCGCCGGGGGCGACGTTCCCCTCGACGAGAAACGACCCGGCGGACTGGCTGATGAGCTTCGCGAGCGCGCGGATCCTTGTTCGCGACGAAGGGTCGATCGCTCCGTTGGCGGAGAAGCGAAGCCCGGCGAGTACGACCCGCCCGTCGTCGGCGAAGTCGGCGCCGATCTGCGCATCGGCGTCGGAGCGGTGCGCGCCGGCGACC
>DASSZC010000420.1:0-2406 GCA_035702925.1 Gemmatimonadaceae bacterium
GACGTAGTTCCGGTCGGCGCCCATGTCGCTCACGTTCATCGCGGTGCGGATCATCGTCGGCGCGACCGCGTTGGCGCGAACACCGTTCTTCCACTCCTCCTGCGACACAGCCTGCATCAGTGCCAGCACTCCCGCCTTCGCCGCCGCGTACGCGCTCTTCTCGGCGACCGCCCCGCCGGGGAGCACCGCCGCCGCGCCGAAGTAGACGATGCTCCCCTTGCCGCGGCGGAGCGCGGACATGAATGCACGCGTCGCGACGTACGCGGTCGTCAGGCTGATCGCGATCTGGCGGTGCCACACCGACGGGTCGCTCTCCCCGACCGGGCCGCTCATCGCGAACCCCCCGGCGGCGGCGACGAGCGCGGCCAGCGGGCGGTCGTCGCTGCCTAACGCTTCGCGGGCGGCACGTGTCGCGTCGGCCGGGTCGGTCAGGTCGGCGACGATTCCGCGAACCCGCGCTCCCCCCGCCGCGAGCTCCTTCGCCCGCTCGACGACACCGGCATCGCGGTCGAGCAGCACCAGCTCGGCGCCGTCGCGGGCGAAGGCAGCAGCGATCGCCTCACCCGCCTGTCCCGCGCGGCCGACTCCGGTGATCACGACCAGGCGATCCTGGAAGCCACCTGCCGGCGGCGTCATCGAGGCTGCAGCGCGCGGGGGTATATCATCTATCAGGAATATGGACCGCTAGCCGAGCGATGCATAGTATCGGAGCCCACTCGGCGTCGCGCGAAACCCGGCAGCGGCGAACGCCGCCGCGCGCGGGCTCGTCACCGCGGGCCGCCCGTCGATCGACTCGACGACCAGGTCGCGCGTCGCGCTGCTCGCCTCCTGCAGCGCCCGCACCAGCGCCCGGCTCGCCGCGCTGAGCTCGTTGTCCGAGATCTCGGGCGCGATCGAGATCCGCTTCCCCCGCCCCTCGCTGGCCAGCAGCACGTGGCCGCCGCGCATCACCAGCAGCGCATCGCGCCCACGCGGCCGCTCGTGAACGGCACGCGGTGGCTCCGTGCGAAGTGAGTATGGGTTCGACGGGTCGCTCGCCCGGACTACCACGAGCGGCGCCCCGGGATCCGTCGCCGCCGCGCGCAGCATCTCCACCGCCTCGGGGAGCGCGAACTGGGCGCCGGCGAGCCCGCGCACGAAGTAGCCGCGCCGCACCTCCCCGCGCAGCTCGAGCTTTCGCAGCTCGTAGTAGATCGACCGCCACGCGACGGCCGGCTTCTCCCGCCGCCACCAATCGCGCGACACGATCCCGTACCGGTCGAGCCATTGCCGCGCCACGCGCTCGGCGCGCTCGTCGTCCGGGAGCGGTGCACCGAGGACCCCCGGAGTGCGCAGCAGCGTCCAGCGTCCCTGCCACACCGCGTTCTCGTCGCGCGCGCCCGGAAGGTCGGGACGCCGCCACTTCGGGAGCCGGCGCAGGTTCGCGCGCCGCTGCACCACAGGGCGCGACGCGGTGAATCCCTCGGGGAGCCAGCGCGTCGGGTCGGGGGCGACGCCGCGCCCCGGCGCGGTCGGCATCGTCCGCCACCTCGCGACGTCGCGCGCCGCGTCGGGGGCGTCGCTCGTCACCAGCGCCGCCGCGACCAGCTCGCGCAACCCGTCGCGCACCTGCCGCGGTCGCAGCTCCGTCGCCGCGACGATGTCGGCGAAGAAGCTCGCTCCCTGCTTCGCCAGCGCGTCGCGCACCGCGCGGGCGATGTCACCTAACGGTGGATCGGCGTCATCGCCGAGCCAGAGCTGTCCCGTGCCGCGCGCGAAGAAGCGGATCCCGCTCAGCGTCCGCACCCCCGCTTTCTCGTCGAGCGTCCCCGTCCCCGCCCACACCAGCTCACCGGTGAGGCCGAGCCGCGCCAGGTCGTCGTCGCCGAACCCGTCGACGCGCGCCGGCAGGTAGAATCGCCACCATCCGTCAGCGGGGCGGGCGAGTCCGTACAGCTGCCGCACCGCCTCGGCTGCACCCGCCGGTCCGCGCAGCCGGTCGCGCTCGTCCACGTGCTGCCAGCGCTGGAGGAATGCCGCGAGCACGGGAAGCTCGACCGCCTCCACCGCCCGCCGGGCCGCCGCGAGCTCGCGGCGCCGCGCCTGCTCGAGCACCGGCCGCGTCACCCACCGCGGCTCGCCCCCCGCCGAGCTGACGCGCACCAGCCGCTTCGCCCGCTCCCACTCCTCGAGGCGGGTGAGCAGCCGCCGCACGCCTAACGCGTAGCGGGCGCGGATGTCGGCGACGGACACCGGGCCGGCCAGCGTCAGGTACCGCCAGAGCACCTCGCGCCGCGCCGCGCTCCGCGTCAGCGACGCGTGCCGCAGCATCGCCGGCACCGAGTCCGCGGCGCGGCACTCGCTGAGCTCGACCCCGCATCGCACCGTCGCCATCGCCTCCTCGCCGAAGGCGGCGAGGTAGCGCGG
>DASSZC010000443.1:0-2177 GCA_035702925.1 Gemmatimonadaceae bacterium
CCCTGGGGCCAGCCCCTTCCACTACCTCGTCGTCCACGTCGACGGCGATCGCTTCAGCATCGAAGTCGTCGGCGTCGATTGGGGAAGCGGCTTCGCCCCCTACGGCGGCGTCCTCGGCAACAGCACGACGCTGACGGACGAGGCCGGGCAGAGGTAGCGGTTCGCCGTGCGGAACCGACGCCGGCTATCATGCGTTCAGCCACGCGACCCTGAAGAGGAGCTTCGATGTCCGAGCAACGTGAGTCCAGCAACTCCACCAGCGCGGCGATTCTCGCGGCCGGTACCGAGGCGCCGAACTTCACCCTGAAGGCCGCGCCCGATCGCAGCATCACGCTCGCCGAGCTTCGCGGAAAGCCGGTGGTGCTCGCCTTCTATCCCGCCGACTGGAGTCCCGTCTGCGGGGACCAGATGGCGCTCTACAACGAGATCCTCCCCGACTTCCGTGAACAGGGCGCGGAGCTGCTCGGCATCTCGGTGGATGGCGCATGGTGTCACAAGGCGTTCGCCGACGCACGCAAGCTGCGCTTTCCCCTGCTCGCCGACTTCGAACCGAAGGGCGCGGTGTCTCGCGCGTACGGTGCGTACGCCGATTCCGGAGTCAGCCAGCGCGCACTTTTCGTGATCGACGCGGCCGGCGTCATTCGCTGGAGCTATCTCTCGCCGATGGGGGTCAACCCGGGCGCCGACGGCATCCTCGCCGCGCTCGAGCGCCTAACGCCGGAGCAAGTGAGGTGAGCGGCGAGCTCGGAGGCGCGCGGCTGGCGCCTCCCGTCTCCGAGCGAGATCACGCCGCGGGTGACACGAGCGCGGCGGTCACCCTCGTCGAGTACGGGGACTACGAGTGCCCGCATTGCGGCCACGCCTACCCGATCGTGAAGTCGATCCAGCACCGGCTCGGCAGGAAGCTGCGCTTCGTCTTCCGCAACTTTCCGCTCGCCGAGGCGCATCCGCACGCGCGCCACGCCGCCGAGGCCGCGGAAGCCGCCGCCGATCAGGGGAAATTCTGGCAGATGCACGACGCGATCTTCGAGAACCAGATGCAGCTCGAGGACGATGAGCTGGTCGCGACCGCGCGCCGCCTCCGGCTCGACGCGCAGGGAATCGCCCGCGCCCTCGCGGAGGGAACGTACACCGCACGCGTCCGCGAGGACTTCCGCAGCGGGATCCGCTCGGGGGTGAACGGGACACCAACCTTCTTCATCAACGGGGAGCGCTATGACGGCCCCTGGGCGGACGAAGACTCCTTCGTCCGCGCCCTCGAGCGCGCCGCGAAGGAGGCAGCCGCCGCCGGCGTCTCCCGCTGAACTTCGCCCCGAAAGTGACTTCGACATTCGTGAGCCGCCGTGCACGCGCCTGTCTTGCGCTTCCCGGGACGTGGTGACAGGTTGCGAAAGAGGTCCGGGGGACTGACTCACGGGCTCGCACCCTTTTCGGCGACGGAGCTGAAATGGAGCCGCTGTACAATGACGCCGACGCCGGCGTCAGGGCCGATGCATCCCGGAGCGAGAGCCCCGCTCGCGTGTGGCGCTGGACGATCGTCGTGCAGGGAACCTGCCGCCGACCCGCCACCACCGCGCACGACCGCCGCCGCGACGCCCTGTTCACCGCGACGCGCTTCATCGAGACCGCGAAGCGGATCGTGCGCTTCGAGCCCTCGCGCATCGGCGCGACGATCACGCACGCGCCCCGTGAACCGGCGCACGAGGAGCTGCCCGGGCAGTACACGCTCTGCCTCGAGCTGCGCGACACCGACCCGGCGACCGTGGGCCGCATCTACGAGCGCCTCGCCGCTGAAGCGTGGACGATCGGGCGACTGAGCTCGACGACCATCACCTTCACGCCGTACCCGACGAATCCGTCGGTCCTCTACGAGAGCCCGTCGTCGGTCGCTGCGCCCCCGCCGGCGACGCTGTCGACCCGCCTTACCGCCGAGAAGACCGCCGCGGTCGCGCCGCGGTCCCGGGCCGGCTAGCGCCCGCTTCGCGACCACGGAAACTCCATAATTCTCGCACAGCTCCGGCATTGTCCGCCGGGTTGGTGAGTCGCATCGTGTAGTCGTGCGCCTCCCCCTGTCCTCGGCGACCCCGTCGGCGCTGCGGCTGCGCTGGCCGACCGCGCTTCTCGCGCTGTCGATCGTGCTCACCGGCGTCGGGATCATCGAGGCGACGCGTGCGGTC
>DASSZC010000283.1:0-3032 GCA_035702925.1 Gemmatimonadaceae bacterium
GGATAGTCGGGCGCGATGGTGTACAGATCCACCATCCACAGCAGGGTGTCCCCATCGATTGCCGGTGTCACGCGCGCTCCCTGCTCGAACAGCGGGGCGACCGCCTCGACGATTCGCCGCGCCGAGCGGTGGACGACGAGCCGCGGTGACGGGTGCGGGAGATCCTCGCTGAGGAGACGGAAGTTCTGCAGTGCCCACGCCGGAACCAGGCGCGTGACGCCGTTTCCGATCGGGACACCAGCGACCCGGCGCGAGCTGTCGGCGACGAGTGAATACCCGTCCCCGGAATCGGCGACGAGGACGGGGGCGAGGGCGATCCAGTCGTTCGTCGGCGCGCCGCGCAGGTCGATCATGACGGGCGCGCCGCGATCGTCGGCGCGCGAGAGGGAGAAGTACTGCGCGCCCCAATCGCTGCCATCAGTCGCCGTCCCGCGCACGACGACGAGCGCCGCGGGCTCGCCGGATGCGACCATGCGCGCGCCGATCGTCGATGCCGCCTCCCCGCCCCGGGAGCGCGCGCCGGCGCGCAGCAGGGCGCCGTCGTCCCAGCTCGGAGTGACGCGCCCCGGGTTGCGCGCGATCGCGCTGTCGTTCGGCGCGACGAGCTGCTCGAGGGCAAAGGCCCGCCGCGTGTACGCGGCACGCGTCGCCAGGTAGGGGCGCTCGCGGACGACGGGATCCTGCTGGCCGGCGAAGCGCCGGGCGAGCGCCGGTGCCAGCTGATGGAGTCCGACCGAAAGGAGAAGGAGCGCGCTGACCGTGGCGAAGGCGGCACGCAGCTGCCCCGCCCAGCCGGTCCAGAGCAGGGCGAGCGCGCCGGCGAGCGTCAGCACCGAGAGGAGCACGTTCGCCGGGACGAGCACGCGGTGGTCGACGTAGGAGAACTCGCCTAACGCGCCACTCCCGTCGCCGAGGAGGCTGAAGGCATCGAGCCGGTAGCTCCAGGCGAGGAGGATGAGCAGCGTCGTCGCGATCATCGTCAGGTGGCGCCGGACGTACTGCGAGACGCGGAGCGTCCCCCGCTCCCAGCGCAGGCTCGGAGTGAGCGCGTAGAGGAAGACGACGACCGCGGCGACGAGCAGTGTCGCGAGCAGCGCCCAGAGGTACAACGACCGCTCGAGCGGGAGCCAGTGCGCGAAGAAGCCGAGGTCGCGCCCGAAGTACGGATCGTTCTCGCCGAATGGGTCGCCGTAGACGAAGCGCGCCACCGGCCGCCACTGGACTTCGGTCAGCGCCGCGCCGAGGAGGAGCGAGGCGAACAGCGAGGCGGCGAGCAGGTAGCGCGGCGGGACCTCCTCGCCGATCTCGAGGTTCGCGACGCGTCGCGGGAGGACGAGTGAGACCACCGAACCGCGCACCGCGAGCAGGTTCGCGAAGGCGAACAGCGTCCCGAGCGAGGCGGTGACGCTCGCGGTGACGAGGATCGAGAGGGCGCGGGCGCGCCAGACCGCGCCCGCGCCTAACGCGTCGTACCAGTCATAGTCGAGCGCCGCCGCGGCGATGGCGCGCCCGAGCAGGAGCAGGATCGCGACGACCGCGACGCTGACGACCAGCCTGCGGCGCGACGTCATCGACTCAGACCGTGATGCCCTGCGAGCGAATCCACCCTTCCATCTCGTCACGAATCTGCTGCAGCCGCTCCGCAGTCCGCGCCTCGAAGCGAGTGACGAGGATCGGCTGCGTGTTCGAGGCGCGGATCAGCCCCCACCCGTCGCCGAAGAGCACGCGCGCCCCGTCGACGCCGACGACCTCGCGCGTCGCGCTGAAGTGCTTCACTGCGCGGTCGACGATCGCAAACTTCTCCTTCTCCGGGACGTCGACGCGCAGCTCGGGTGTCGAGACGAAATGCGGGACGTCGGCCAGCAGCTCGCTCACCGACCGCCCGGACTTGTCGACGATCGCGAGGAGGCGAGCCGCGCCGTACATCGCGTCGTCGTGGCCGTAGAAGCCTTCGGCGAAGAACATGTGGCCCGACATCTCGCCGGCGATCGGTGCGTTCAGCTCGCGCATCTTGTCCTTGATCAGCGAGTGCCCGGTCTTCCACATGACCGGGTTGCCGCCTGCCTTCGTGATCTCGTCGGGGAGGGCCTGCGAGCACTTCACGTCGAAGATGATTGATTGCCCCTTCCCCGTCCGCGCGAGCACGTCGCGGGCGTAGAGGATGAGGACGTGATCGCCCCAGATGATCTTTCCCTTGTCGTCGATCACGCCGATGCGGTCGGCGTCGCCGTCGAAGGCGATGCCGATATCGGCGCGGTGCTTCTTCACGGCGGCGATGATGTCGACGAGGTTCTTCTCGACCGTCGGGTCGGGGTGGTGGTTCGGGAAGGTCCCGTCGCTCTCGCAGAACAGCGGGATCATCTCGACGCCGAGCCCGTCGAAGAGCTGCCTCGCGACGAGCGCACCCGCGCCGTTCCCGCAATCGACGACGACCTTCATCGGCCGCCGCAGCTTCCCCGTGCGCGCGACGACGTCGGCGACATAACGGTCGATGATCCCGGGCTGCTCGCGTGTCGTCGCCTTCAGCGCCGGCGTCATTCCGCGCTGCTGGATCGCATAGAGCTCCTGGAGCTGCGAGCCGTGCATCGACTGCGTACCGAGGCAGAGCTTGAAGCCGTTGTACTCCGACGGGTTGTGCGAGCCGGTGATCTGGATCCCGCCGACGACCTGCAGGTGGTGCAGCGACCAGTACATCACCGGGGTCGGAACGACGCCGATGTCGACGACGAACAGCCCGTGCTCGTTGAGCCCCCGGACCAATGCGTCACGGAGCTGCTGGCCACTCGGCCGGTTATCGCGGCCGACGACGACCGCCCCGCTCGTGCCGCGGTGCCTGACGTATGTCGCGTAGGCCGCGCCGACTGCGTAGGCCGCCTCGGTGGTCAGGTCCTCACCGACGATGCCGCGGATGTCGTACTGCCGGAAGATGCCTGCGGAGACGGTCATGGCGAGCCTTGTCGTGCGGGGGAGTTCCAGTGGACGAGGGCGGAAACGTCGCGGGGCCGCGTCAGCGGCCCCGCGGAGTCATCGGC
>DASSZC010000462.1:0-2338 GCA_035702925.1 Gemmatimonadaceae bacterium
GCCGCACCATCCCCGGCGCCCGCCGCCGGAGCAGCATCAGCCCGAACACCTGCCCCATGAACTGCACGAGTATCCGCGTCACGATCAGCGCGTCGATCACCGTGCCTAGCGAGAAGAACCCCGCCACGATCGAGATCCCCCCGAGCACGATCAGCGACACGTACGGAAAATCCTTCGTCGGGTGCAGTCGCCCGAAGATCCGAAAGAAGTACCCGCTCTCCGCTGCCGCGAACGGGATCCGCGAGTACCCGAGCAGCAGCGCGAACACCGACCCGAACGCCGTCCACAGCACGAGCAGGGTGAAGAAGGTCGCCACCCCGTGGCCGTAGATCCGCTCCATGAAGATCGAGACGATGAACCCCGCCTCCGCGTGGCCCTCGGCGGGGACGAACTCCCGCCACGGGATCACGCCGATGATCGACAGGTTCACCCCGAGGTAGATCAGCGCGACCGCGGCGGTGCTGATCAGGATCGAGCGCGGGATCACCCGCCCGGGATCGCGCACCTCGTCGCCGATGTAGCAGACGTCGTAGTAGCCGAGGTAGTCGTAGATCCCGATCCGCGACGCGGCGCCGAGGCCGAGGAAGAAGCCTAACGAGAAGTCGAAGGCGCCCGGCGGGAAGTCGAAGGCGATCCGCGGGTCGAAGTGCATCGCCCCGGTCACGATCACCGCCAGCACCGTTATGAGCGTCCCCACCCAGAGCGAGATCGTGATCTTCGCGATCGAGTGGATGCGGCGGTAGAGCAGGGCGATGTTGATGATCCCGACCACCGTCACCAGCGCGATCACCCACGGCCGCGTCAGCCCGCTCCAGATGTAGCTCGAGTACTGGGCGAAGCCGATGTAGCCGGAGGCGATCTCCAGCGGCCCGCTCAGCACGAACTGCCAGACGAAGAGGAACGCCATCAGGCGGCCATAACGCTCGCGCCCGAACGCCTCGCGCAGGTACTGGAACGAGCCCCCCGATCCCGGCATCGCCGCACCGAGCTCGCTCCACACCATCCCGTCGCAGATGACGATCACCAGCGCGACGATCCAGCCGAGCATCGCCTGCGGACCGCCTAACGCGGACATCAGGAGGGGGATCGTGATGAACGGTCCCGCCCCCATCATGTTCGTCATGTTCAGCGCCGTCGCCGGGAGGAGCCCGAAGCGGCGGCTGAGGCGGGGGCGCTCGGGTGCCTCCTCGGGCGCCCCCGCCGGTACGCTCACTGGCCGCGTCTACCGAACTTGGCCGACGTCGCCTGCGTCTTCGGCGCCGGCGTCCGCGCCGGGTGCTGCGCCTTCGACAGCTTCTTGTCCGCCGCTACCGCGTGCGGCGGTTCCTTCTTCTTCGCCGAGAAGTCGGGAATGTCCCGTTCACCCTTGTGTCGCATCGAGGCCTCCTGAGGCTCGCTCGTTCGCGTCATGAGTGCTGCGAGTGCATCACGGAAAAGCTACGCCCGGCCGGCTCAGCGGTCCAGCACCGGCAGGTGTTCCCGCCACGGACCGACCGCCTCACGGTACTGCTTCGCCATCACCCGGGCGACCTGCGCGATGTGCCCGAGGTCGTGCGCGACCCAGGTCGCCAGCAGCTGCCGCAGGGTGACCGTCCCTAACGCCGGATGCTCGCCGGTGAGGGCGAGCTGCGCGTCGGTGAGCTTCCACGACCGCAGCGTCGCCACGTTCTCCGCGCGCAGCGACGCCAGCTCGTCGAGCAGCATCCCTGACGTCTTTCCCTTGCTCTCGCGGAACTGCGCGAACCGGTCGTAGGGGGTGAAGCGCCGCTCCGCTCCCTGCGCGAGGATGATCCGCGCCCGCGGGATCCAGTCGGTGCGCTCGCCGTGGATGAGGTGCCCGATGTTGTCGTACGGGCTCCACGTCTCCGGGCCCGCCGTCGCGTCGAGCCACGCCGCGGGGAGGCCAGCGAGCATCGCCCGCAACGTCGCCGGGGTCCGCTCGAGGACGGCGATGCCGTCAGTCAGGTTGAACTCCATCCCGCTGAAATCCGGTGGCGTCGTCATGAGCGGTCACCCTCTGTAATGCCCCTCGCGATCGCGCGCTCCGCGCGCGCCTTGTGTACCTCGGAGATGTGGTTCTGGATGCTGGCCATCACGCGCTCGACCCACCACGCCGCGTATGGGTTCAGGCGCGTCGTCAGGCGATGAGTGCTGCGCAGCACGAGGCGTGTCGACCGGCCACCATCGAGTGGGTGCAGCTCGTACGTCCCGCTCATCACGTCGAAGTACGGACCCCCGACCATCACGTGCTGGTCGAGCGCGGTCGGCGGAACTGAATCGGTATTCGCGTGGATGGTGAAGCCGAGTCGGCGCTCCGGCACCCACTCGGTGACGGTCT
>DASSZC010000564.1:0-4984 GCA_035702925.1 Gemmatimonadaceae bacterium
GACGCGGCGAAAGACGCGGCTCCGGCCCAGGGCGCGCTGGAAATACGTGACTCGCGCACCGGCAAGACGTACAACGCCCCGGTCGCGACCCAGGGTGTCGAGGGCGACACCTTCATCAAGGCGATGGACCTCCGCCCGATCAAGCAGGACCCCGACGAGTTCGGGCTCCTCAGCTACGATCCGGCGTTCATGAACACCGCCAGCTGCAAGAGCGCGATCACCTTCATCGACGGCGACAAGGGGATCCTCCGCTACCGCGGCTACCCCATCGAGCAGCTCGCCGAGAAGGCGACGTTCCTCGAGGTCGCCTGGCTCCTCCGCAATGGCGAGCTGCCTAACGCGACGGAGTACGAGAAGTTCGTGCACGAGGTCACGACCCACACCTACGTGCACAAGAACCTCAACCGGTTCCTCGAGGGGTTCCGCTACGACGCCCACCCGATGTCGATGCTGCTCAGCAGCGTCGGCGCGCTGTCGTCGTTCTATCCGCAGGCCCACAACATCATGGACGCGGAGCAGCGGAACATCGAGATCATCCGGCTGATCGCCAAGCTGCCGACGATCGCCGCGTTCATACTCCGCCACATGCGCGGCCTGCCCTTCGTCTACCCCGACAACGACCTGTCGTACACCGAGAACTTCCTCTCGATGTGCTTCCGGATGACGGAGCCGCAGTACAAGGCGAGCGCGACGTTCAAGAAGGCGCTCGACATCCTGTTCATCCTCCACGCCGACCACGAGCAGAACGCGTCGACCAGCGCGGTCCGCGCGATCGGCTCGACCCAGGTCGACCCGTACTCGGCGATCGCCGGCGGCATCGCCGCGCTCTTCGGCCCGCTGCACGGCGGGGCGAACGAGCAGGTGCTCGTGATGCTCAACAAGATCGGGAAGAAGGAGAACGTCGCGTCGTTCGTCGCCGACGTGAAGGCGGGGAAGGGAAAGCTGATGGGCTTCGGGCACCGGGTCTACAAGAACTACGACCCGCGCGCCCGCATCGTGAAGAAGCTCGCCGACGAGGTGCTGGCCGAGACCGGGTCGGACGAGGACCTCGAGATCGCGATGGAGCTCGAGAAGATCGCGCTCAGCGACGAGTACTTCGTGTCGCGCAAGCTTTACCCCAACGTCGACTTCTACACGGGGCTGATCTACCGGGCGATGGGGTTCCCGACCGAGTACTTCACGGTGCTCTTCGCGATCGCCCGCACCGCCGGCTGGCTGTCGCAGTGGGAAGAGATGCTGCTCGACAAGGACCAGAAGATCGCCCGCCCGCGACAGATCTACATCGGCCCCGGCGAGCGGCCGTACAAGAGCCGTCTCAAGGGCTGACCGCCCGGCGCCTGGCGGCGCCTAACGGCGAATGCGAAGCGAAGAGGGACGAGCCAACGGCTCGTCCCTCTTCGCTTTTTTGCACCCGCTCGACCGTCACCGTTGGACCGTCGTGTTGCCTTCTCGTAATTAGCGAAGTCTAATAGTCGCATTGCTGTCAAAATAAATGACATGTGAAAACTAAACAGGCAGTACGCCCTTCTGTCCGGGCGTTTTGACGGTAAATCCGCATTGTGATCTACGCCAAGTATAAGTAAAACAACAACTTACCCGGCGGACCTTCCCTTGCTATAGATGGGGCCGGATAAGGACCGCAATGGAGGAGCGATGCGCGCCAGGCGAACAGGATTTTCGCTCGTCGAACTGCTGATCGTGATGACCCTCATGGGAATCATGGGGATGTACGCGTATCCGAAGCTGCGCGGGACGACCACCAGCTGGTCGACCCGCTCGGCGCGGCAGCAGGTCACGTCGATGCTCATCGTCGCCCGCGCGGCGGCGGTGCAGAACGGATCCGAGGCGCGCTTCATCCGCAGCGGCAACGTCGTTCGCGTCACCGTCGACTCGAGCGGCACCTACGTGACCCTCGCCTCGCGCGATCTCAATCGCGAGCACGGCGTCACCTTCACGACCAGCGGCGCCGCCCGCGACACCATCCGCTTCGACCCGCGCGGCGTGGCGATCGGACTGACGGGCGTCGCGATCTTCAAGTTCACCAACGCTACCGTCAAGGACTCGATATGCGTATCGAAGCTCGGCAAGGTGGCGCGCGCGGGGTGCAGCGCATGAGCGCGCGCATCCGCACGCGGAAGAGGCGCCGCCCGACCGGCGGCCGCGCGGGGTTCACCCTCGTCGAGCTGCTCGTCGCGCTGATGGTGTTCGCCGTCGGCATGCTCGGACTCGCCGCCACGGCGGGCTCGGTGACGCGAATGATGGGGGGCGCCAAGCGCCAGACGCTCGCCGCGACCGTTGCCCAGTCGCGCCTCGAGAAGATCCGCTCGAGCCCGTGCGCCTCGCTCGTCAGCGGGAGCGAGACGGTTCGCGGTATCACCAACACCTGGACGATCACCGCGGTCACCCGTGGCATCGACGTGAGGGATTCGGTGAGCTTCCCGGGCTCGGGCAACACGAGGCGCTGGAAGGTCTACCGGACGTCGCTCTCATGCTGAGCCTTCGCCGCAAGTCCCGTCGCGCCGCGCGCGCGGGTGTGTCGCTCGCGGAATTGCTCGTCGTGCTCGTGATCCTCGGGCTCGTCGGGAGCGTGATCATGCGCGTGGTCCTCCGCCAGCAGCGCTTCTACGCGAGCGCGGCGGAGATCACGAGCACGCGCGCCGACCTCCGCGACCTGGCGACCGCGCTCCCCTCCGACCTGCGCGCGATCTCCAGCGTCGGTGGCGACATCTACGCGATGTCCGATTCCTCGATCGATTTCCGCCTGACGACGGGGATCTCGGCCGTCTGCCAGATCGGAGCCGGTTACGTGGTCGTTCCGCCGGCGACGCTCGCGTCGCGCAGCGGTGTCACCTCGTGGACGGCGGCGCCGGTGATGGGTGACTCGGTGCTCATCTACGACGAGGGCGCGACGACGGCGATCTCCGACGACGTCTGGCGCCCGTACAAGATCACCGCGGCGCCCATTGCCGCGTCGTGCCCGACCGCGACTCTCTTTACCGCGACCTCCGCCGAAGCGGCTGCCGGGGTGAAGCTGACGCTCTCCGCGGCGCTGCCGGGCGGCTCCCCGCAGGGGTCGGCAATGATGTTCTTCCGCCACGCGCACTACGGGCTGTTCCTGACGAGCAGTGGCAAGACGATGCTCGGGTACTATGACTGCCCCGGCGGCACCTGCGGCTCGATGACGCCGATGGGCGGACCGTTCCTCCCCTACGCGGCGACCGGGAGCGGGGTGCAGTTCAGCTATTACGACTCGACGGGAACCGTCACCGCGACGAAGACGAATGTCGCGCGGATCGAAGTCACCGTGCGCGCGCAAACCGCCGCACCGGTGGCGCTCGCCGGTGGTACGCGCAGCTACGTGCGCGATTCGCTCGCTTTCACCGTGTCGCTGCGCAATCGCCAGTGACGCTTACGATCAGAGGAACCATGCACACGCCGCGCAACCGCAAGGGAATGGCACTGGGCATCGTGCTGATCGCGATCGCCGTGATCAGCATCATGATCGTCGGTGCCTACTTCGCCAACATCCAGGAGTATCGCCTCGGCGCAAACGGCCTGACGCAGGCTCGCGCGATGAGCGCCACCGAGTACGGCCACGGCCAGACCTACCAGCACTGGGATCGAGCCTGGAACGCGTACAAGGCGGGAACGACGTTCGTCGTCCCCTACGCGCCCGGCGACGGGTCGATCGACACGGTGCGCATCACGAAGCTCAATTCGCTGACTTTCCTCATGAACTCCGAGGGACGGGCCGGCAGCGGGCCGCGCGGCGGCGCGCGTCGCCGCGCCGGGATGATCGTTCGCCTCGAGGTGCCGCAGGTGAAGATCCTCGGCGCGATCACGACGAGAGGTACCGTCAAGATCGGCGGATCGACGGCGATCAGTGGGCAGGATACCAGTTTCGCCGGCTGGAACTGCCCACCCGCGGGCGCAGCGGTCGCCGGCGCGGTGGTGCCGTCGACCAGCAACCTCTCGTCAGGCGGTTCGTGCGGCGCCACCTACAGCTGCATCAAGGGGAGCCCGCTCGTCAGCATCAGCACGGCGGCGATGGACACCAACACGTACTTCTACTATGGCGGGCTGACCTGGAACGACCTCGTCTCGATGGCCGACAAGCAGGTCACCGGCACCATGAACAACATCGGTCCCTCGACGGCCGCGGGTGCGTGCAGGTACTCGGACATCAGGAACTGGGGTGACCCCAACCGTGCGGCCACGCCGGGACTGTGCGAGCAGTACTTCCCGATCATCTACGCGCCGGGAGACCTGGCGATCAACGGCAACATCGGCCAGGGGGTGCTGCTCGTCGCCGGCAACCTGAGCATCCAGGGAGGGTTCACGTTTTACGGGCCGGTGATCTCCCGCGGAACGGTGAAGCTGACCGGTACCGGTAACCACATCAACGGCAGCGTCCTCGCGGCGAACGTCGTCGACAGCACCACCTCGAGCATGGTGAGCGGCAACTCGGCGATCCAGTACTCCCGGTGCGCGAACAACACGGCGCTGCAGCGGACGGCCATGCCGGTGAAGGCACCGCAGCGCAGCTGGGCGGAGCTGTTCTAGCCTAACGCTCGCCGGACGCCGCCCAGCGCTCCTTCAGCCGCGGGATCACCGCGTTCCGGTAGGAGCGGGCGAGCGTCAGCGTCGCGCCGGTGGTGAGGAAGAGCTTGTAGTCGCCGTTGTCCATCGGCGCGAGCTCACGCACGCGGGAGAGCCTGACGATCGTCTGCGGCTGGATTCGAGCGAACTCGCCCGGGTCCAGCCGCTCGACTATCGAGGCCATCGGCTCGCGGGTGAGCGCCGATTCGTGCGCCGTGTGCACGCGGCCGTGGTCACCCGCTCCCTCGAGCCAGTCGATCAGCGATGCGTCGATCACCTGCTTCCGCTCGGCGATGGTCGCGACGAAGCGCACCGGGGTATGGATGTGCCGGGCAAGGTCGCCGAGGGTGGACTCGTGCGGTGCCTGACGGTCGGCTGGGCGATC
>DASSZC010000069.1:0-4811 GCA_035702925.1 Gemmatimonadaceae bacterium
GGGGAGGATCTGCGCCCGCAGCGGGTGCGAGCGCTTTGACGGGGCGCAGTCGTACCACGACCACAACTGGGGGGTGTGGCAGGGCGTCACCTGGGAGTGGGGCGCGGCGCGCGCGGGGAGCTACACCTTCCTCTACGGCCGGGTCGACCCACCGGGGAGCGATCGCGGGGCGCTCTTTCTCTACCTCGTCGATTCGCTCGGCTTCCGCGCCCTCTTCCGCCCGTCGAGCATCAGCTACGAAGACGCGCGGACGATCCAGGTCGATGGCCGGACGGTCCGCGTTCCGGCGACCGCGCGCATGATCGACGTCCGCGGCGACGACACCCTGCGCGTCGACCTCGCGATCGAGGACGCGATCGGCACCGACATGCGCCGCGGCGCGGAGCGCGGCGGCCACACCGCATCCGCCGCGCTCCCCTACTTCATTCAGATGAAGGGCACCGCCCGCCTGAGCGGCCGCGTCGGCGGCCAACCGGTCGCCGGCACGGGCTCAGGATTCTTCGAGACCTACCGCTAGTAGCGCTCGGACCGACCCTCGCCCTCGTTCCGCAGCTTGTCGTCGGCCGGAGGCTCGTTCAGCGCGCCGTCCTCGCCGCGCGGGGCGAGGCCGGACGAGCCGATGTTCTCCACTCCCTCGCCGGCAACCGGATCCGTGAAGCTCGCCCCGCGGTTCGAGTCGCTACCCTGCAGGTCGCGCTGGCGGGACTGCTGGTTGTCGTAGTCGCGTGCGCGCGAGCTGCCGCCGCTGTCCGTCGCGCTGCTGTTCAGCGGCACGTCGCCCTGCCGGGTGAAGCTGCTCCCCTTCGGCGACGCCAGCCGCGACTCGACGTCGTCGGCGATGCTCGACCGGTTTGACGATGCGCGCGTCGAGTCGGTCGTCGAATCGCTGGCGAATGACGTCGTCGGGCGGCGGCCGTACTCGTCCACCGTGCCTTCCGGCTCGCTCTCCGGCACATCGGCACCGGTGCCGACGCTGCCGTGCGTCCCGGTCGAGCTCAGCGAGTTCTTTGCGCTCGAGTCGCCGGTGAGCGACGACTGCGAGGCGGCGCCGCGGACGTAGGCGGTGCGCGCGTAATCGCGCATCTCGTTCCAGTCGCTTCCCTCGACCGCGGCGTTTCCCGTCCAGCCGCGCTCGAGGTGCGGCTCGATGTCCTCGAACGAGCGCCCCGCGTATTCCGGGTTCCGGCTCGCGAGGTAGCCGAGCTGGTACGCCGGGCGGACGCGGTCGTACGAGCGATCGACGTCGGACGCAACGCCAGTGGCCCGCGTCTCGTAATCCGTGCGGAAATGCTCGTCGTCGGCGTGCGAGAAGTTCGACGCCGCTTCGGCGATCGCGCGCCCAGTCCACCAGCCGCCGATCGCGCCGGCGATCCCGCCGATCACCGTCCCGATCGGCCCACCGATCGAGCCGATCGCCGCGCCGGCGAGGACCCCGCCGATTCCGCCGGCCGCCTCACCAACCTGGTCGCCGACCGTCGGCTCGTGATCGTGCCGGATCACGCTGCTGTCGTTGGCGCGTACCGTGCGATCCGCGAGCGTGTCGGTCTCGCTTCGGGTGACCAGCGAGTCGTCGCGCACCAGCGAGTCGGAGGATGTGTAGCCTACATCCCGCTCATCCGCGCGCCGCAGCTCGGCGTCGCGCAGCTCCTCGGCGCGCTTGATCTCATCGTTGCGCAGTTCTTCGTTCCGTTCCATGCTCCCTCCCGCGAGATGGATGCTCTCGACTTCCGTTGTGAGCACCACGGGTGGCAAGACCGGGACCAGCAATCGGCGGTCGCTGAGCATCGCGAACCCCGCCCCAACCTCATAACGGCGACACCAGGTTCCGAATGGACGACGACAACCGCACGGCCACGCGCGCCCCGATCCGCATCGGCGCGCAGGGCTGGAACTACGATGCATGGCTCGGCGGCTTCTATCCATCGGGGACTCGCCCGACGGACTTTCTCTCGGTATACGCTCGCGCTTTCGACACGGTCGAGGTCGACTCGACGTTCTACGCGATTCCACCCGAGAAGACAATCGACGGGTGGGCGAAGCGGACTCCGCCCGGCTTCATTTTCACCCTGAAGCTCTCGCAATCGATCACCCACGAACGGCGGTTGCGCGACTCCGAGGAGGAAACGGCGCTCTTCATCGCCCGCGCACGCGGGCTCGGTCCCAAGCTCGGACCGATCCTGATGCAGATGGGTCCCGATTTCGGGATCGCCGAGTATCCCGCGCTCGTCGCGTATCTCGCCACCTGGCCGCGAGACGTACCAGTGGCGATCGAGTTTCGCCGCCGTGAGTGGATCACGCGCGATGTTCACGCGATGCTCACCGAGCACGGCGTGTCGCTCGCACTCAGCGAGGGTCCGTGGATTCCTCGAGACACCCTTCTCAAGCTCGCCGACAAGCCGACCGCTCCCTTCCATTACGTCCGCTGGATGGGCCCCGATCGCGCGATCACCGACCATTCGCACGTGCAGGTGGACCGCTCGCGCGAGATCGAGGAGTGGGCGCGCGTGATGCAGCGTGTGGCCGAGGCGGGGCGCGCCGTCTACGCCTACTCGAGCAACTACTACGCGGGACACGCCCCCCAGACCGCGCGCGACGCGCAGGCAGCGGTCGGGCAACACCCAGTCGCTCCCGATACCCTCGGCACCCAGATGTCGCTCTTCTGACCGGCGCACCCGCTGCACGGCTGCCATATTTCCCGGATGAAAGTGCACGCATCTCGCGCGGCAGCGATCCGGTGAGAGCAAAGACCCTCGGCTTCGTCGCCCTCTCCCTCGTCGGTGGCGCGATCTTCACCAGACTCGGTGTCTGGCAGCTGAGCCGCCTGCACGAGCGCCAGCGGCTGAACGCCGCGATGTCGAGCCGCCTGACTGCGGCCCCGGTCGCGATCGATGCGATGACCGGATCCGCCGATTCCCTCCGCTACCGGCGCGCTCGCGTCAGCGGCGCGCCCGACTATGCGCACGAGGCCCTGCTGGTGCAGCGGACGCACGAAGGATCGCCGGGGGTCTTCCTCGTCACACCTGTTGTCACGCCCGGCAGCGACTCGGCGACGATCGTCATCCGCGGCTGGGTCTACGCGCCCGACGGGGTTCGTGCCGATCCGCAGCGCTGGCACGAGGGCGACAGCCTAACGGTCTACGGATACCTCGACGAGCTGCCCTCGGGCGGTTCGGCGGACCCGATCCCCGGCCAGGCGCTGGCCATCCGCCGGCTGCAGCGCGACGACCTCGCCCGGCGGGCGGGCCGCCCCGTGCGCACGATGTATCTCTGGGCGGTCGCCGACAGCGGAGCCCCCGCGGTGACGCGCGACACCGCGAGTGCGCACCCGGTACCGGCACGCTTTACGCTTCCCGTGCTGGACGAGGGTCCGCATCGCAGCTATGCAATCCAGTGGTTCGCGTTCGCGCTCATCGCCCTCGTCGGCGCGGTGATCGTCGTGCGCAACGATCGACAGCGACTAACGGTGTCAACACCGCGGAGGATCTGATGGCCGAGCAGACGAAGGTACTGGCATCCGAGACGGAAGCGCGCGACGTCGCCGAGGCGGCGCGCGAGAGCGAATGGGAGCATCCGAGCTTCGTTCGCGAGCTCTTTCTCGGGCGATTCCGCCTCGACCTCATCGACCCGCACCCGCCCGTCCGCAACGCGGAGGAGGAGGCGCGCGCCAGGCCATTCATGGAGAAGCTCGAGGCTTTCCTCCGGCGCATCGACTCCGAGGAGATCGATCGCACTGGTGAGATCCCGGAACCGCTCGTCCAGGAGCTGCGCGACATGGGCGCCTTCGGGATCAAGATTCCGAAGGAGTACGGCGGACTCGGTCTCTCCCAGATGAGCTACGTCCGCGCGATGCAGCTGGTCACCTCGAAGGACGGCTCGCTCACCGCGCTGCTCTCCGCGCACCAGTCGATCGGGCTTCCGCAGCCCCTCAAGCTGTTCGGCACCGAGGAGCAGAAGAAGAAGTACTTCCCGCGCATGGCGAAGGGCGCGATCTCCGCGTTCGCCCTCACCGAGGTCGACGCCGGCAGCGACCCGGCGAACATGCACACCTCGGCAACGCTCAGTCCCGACGGCAGGCACTGGATCATCAACGGGGAAAAGCTGTGGTGCACCAACGGGACGCGCGCCGAGCTGTTCGTAGTGATGGCGCGGACCCCCGACGTGCAGGTGAACGGCAAGAACAAGAAGCAGATCACCGCCTTCATCGTCGAGGCGAGCATGCCGGGCGTGTCGGTGAAGCACCGCTGCCGCTTCATGGGGCTGAAGGCGATCGAGAACGGTGTCATCAAGTTCGAGAACGTGAAGGTCCCCGCCGAGAACGTGCTCTGGGGGGTCGGGAAGGGACTCAAGCTCGCGTTGACGACGCTCAACACCGGGCGCCTGACGCTCCCCGCCAGCTGTGCCGGCGTCGGCAAGGCGCTGCTCCAGGTGATGCGGACGTGGGGGAACGAGCGCGTGCAGTGGGGCCAGCCCATCGGCAAGCACGAAGCGATCGCGAAGAAGATCGCGCGCTGCGCCGCCGACACATTCGCGATGGAAGCGATCGGCGAACTGACGTGCGCGCTCTACGAGCGCGGACACTACGACATCCGTCTCGAGGCGGCGATCGCGAAGATGTGGAACACGGAGACGGGCTGGCGCATCGTCGACGATACGCTGCAGGTGCGCGGCGGACGCGGCTACGAGACGGCCGCATCCCTCGCCGCGCGCGGTGAGGCACCGATCCCCGTCGAGCGCGCGATGCGCGACTTCCGCATCAACTTGATCTTCGAAGGTTCGTCGGAGATCATGCGGTTGTTCATCGCGCGTGAGGC
>DASSZC010000391.1:0-4024 GCA_035702925.1 Gemmatimonadaceae bacterium
GTCGCCCTGCGTCCAATCTCCGCGCGGGACGAGCTGTCGGCTGTCGCCATTTCCCCGACGACGCCGGGCGCGGGCATGGCCTCCATCCGGACCGCTCGGCAGCCGCGCTAGCCCGGCCCTGCCGGGGCTTCCCGGCCTCCCGGATTACGGACTGGCGCGGCGCGGGGCTAATGTAAGAGATTCCCTGAGGAGCCGACGCTACCCCTCCGATGAACGACGCCCGGTCAGACTCTTCGCGTGACAATCGCACGCCGACCGCTGCACCTGTCGTTCAGCCGCCGCCCGCGGCTGTGGACGCCACGGCGGCATTGGCCAGCGAGCCGCCGCGCGGGACTCGGGGCGACGAGGGGCAGGGGCTCTACCGCCTGCTCGTCGACAGCGTTCGCGACTACGCGATCTTCGCCCTCGACCCGACCGGCCACGTCCTGAGCTGGAACGCCGGGGCGCAGCGCTTCAAGGGGTACCGGGCGGAGGAGATCATCGGGAAGCACTTCTCGGTCTTCTATCCGCTGGAGGACCAGTGGAAGCCACCGCTGGAGCTCGACATCGCCACGGCGACCGGGCGCTTCGAGGAAGAGGGCTGGCGGCTGCGCAAGGACGGATCGCGCTTCTGGGCGAACGTGGTCATCACCGCGCTGCGCGACGAGAAGGGTACCCTCGTCGGCTTCGCGAAGGTCACCCGCGACCTCACCGAGCGGAAGATCGCCGAGCAGCAGAAGCTCGAGGATGCGCGCCGCGTCGCGATCTCCGAGGATGCGAACCGGGCGAAGGCCGGTTTTCTCGCCGCGATGAGCCATGAGCTGCGGACCCCGCTCAATGCGATCGCCGGCTACACCGACCTCCTCCTCACCGGGGTCGGCGGCGCGGTCTCCGAGCAGCACCGCGAGTATCTCGAACGCATTCGCGGAAGCCAGCAGCACCTGCTCTCGATCATCAACGACATCCTGAACTTCTCGCGCATCGAGGCCGGCCAGCTCGAGTATCGCGTCGAATCCGTGTCGTTGCGTGGCGTGATCGATGCCGTCGTCCCGATGATCGAGCCACAGGTGCTCGCGAAGTCGATCGCCATCGAGTGGCACGACAATACCGACGTCGTCGCGTCGGCCGACCACGCGAAGGTGGAGCAGATCCTCCTGAACCTGCTCTCGAACGCGGTGAAGTTCACTCCCGCCGGCGGACGTATCGATGTCGCCTGCGCGTCGCACGGGGGGCGGGTGACGCTCAGCGTCACGGACAACGGGATCGGCATCGCCGCCGAAGATCTGGGGGCGATCTTCCAGCCATTCGTACAGGTAGGGCGCTCGCTCACCAGCCCGCACGAAGGAACCGGGCTGGGGCTCGCGATCAGCAGCGACCTGGCGACCGCGATGGGGGGGCGGCTCGATGTCGAGAGCGCGGCCGGGAAGGGCTCGACGTTCACGCTGACGCTCCCCAGCTGGGAGGGCGCGGACACCGTCGCACGCTGACGCGCCGATGCGCCGTCGTTAGGTGCGGTAGGGTTTTCTCGCGGCGGCGGTAGGGGTTTTCCGCGTTGCGGCCGACGCTGCCATCTGGCTAACGTTGCGTCGGCGTCCCGCGCGCGGCGCGGTCGCTGCTGGCCCTTTCTGACCCACGACGAGACTCGATGCGCATCGCGATTCCACGTGAGATCGCCCCCGGAGAGCGGCGTGTCGCGCTGACCCCGGACATGGCGGCGCGGCTGATCAAGGGAGGACATTCGGTCGCCGTGCAGTCGGGCGCCGGGGAACGCGCCGGCTTTCCGGATAGTGACTATCAATCCGTGGGGGCGACACTCATTCCAGATCCCGCCGCGCTGTATGGCGACGCCGAGGCGGTGCTCAAGGTGCACCGCCCGACGAGCGGCGACTCGAATGGCACCCACGAAGCGACGCTCCTCAACAAGGGGTGCGTGCTCATCTCCTTCTTTCGCCCGGCGAGCGACGTCGCGCTGCTCGACCAGCTCGCGGCTCGCCAGGTGACCGCCTTCTCGATGGAGCTCGTGCCGCGCATCAGCCGCGCGCAGTCGATGGACGCGCTCTCGTCCCAGGCGACGGTTGCCGGCTACAAGGCGGTGCTGATGGCCGCGAACACCCTCCCGAAGTTCTTCCCGATGCTGATGACCGCCGCGGGGACGATCCGGCCGGCAACGG
Organism: Gemmatimonadaceae bacterium; assembly: GCA_035702925.1. Taxonomy (GTDB): domain Bacteria; phylum Gemmatimonadota; class Gemmatimonadetes; order Gemmatimonadales; family Gemmatimonadaceae; genus JABFXC01. The sequence goes on from DASSZC010000391.1 coordinate 2,151, forward strand.
TCCTCGTCATCGGCGCCGGCGTCGCCGGGCTGCAGGCGATCGCGACGGCGCGACGGTTAGGCGCTGTCGTCGAGGCATTCGACACGCGGCCGGCGGTGAAGGAACAGGTGCAGAGCCTCGGCGCGAAGTTCGTGTCGATCGAGCTCGAGACGCACGATGCCGAGGACGCGGGTGGCTACGCGAAGGCGTTGTCCGACGACCACCTCCAGCGCGAGCAGGCGCTCATCGCGAAGCACGTCGCGAGCGCCGACGTCGTCATCACCACCGCGCAGGTGCCGGGACGTCCCGCGCCGCGCCTCATCACGACGCCGATGGTCAGGGCGATGCGCCCCGGTTCCGTCATCGTCGATCTCGCCGCCGAGAGCGGCGGCAACTGCGAGGCGAGCCATCCCGGTGGCAGCGTCGACGTCGGCGGCGTCACCGTCCTCGCCCCGCTCAACGTCCCGAGCGAGCTCGCCTTCCACGCCAGCCAGATGTACGCGCGCAACGTCACCGCGCTCCTCGAGCTGCTCGCGCCAAAGGGAACACTCAACGTGGACATGAACGACGAGATCATCCGCGGTGCCTGCATCACGCACGACGGCCGCGTGCTCTATCCGCCGGCGCCCGCCGCCGCTGCCGCCCCGGTCACCACGGGAGCCGCCCGATGAGTCGCGAGCTCGTACTGGGGATCTACGTCCTGATCCTCGCCGCGTTCGTCGGCTTCGAGGTCATCGCGCGGGTACCGGCGGTGCTGCACACGCCCCTGATGTCGGCGACCAACGCGATCCACGGGATCGTCATGCTCGGCGCGATGCTCGTCGCCGGGTCGGCGGACACGCCGCTCCTCCGTGGGATCGGGATCCTCGCCGTCGCGTTAGGCGCGGCCAACGTCTTCGGCGGCTTCGTCGTCACCGACCGGATGCTCGAGATGTTCAAGAAGAAGGAGGGACCGCCCCCGGTCGGGGGGAACGGACGCAAGCCGGGGGGCGACCGATGAACGGCGACACCCGCTTCACCATCATCAGCCTCAGCTACGTCGCGGCCGCGCTGCTCTTCGTCTTCGGCCTGCGCCGCCTGAGCAGCCCGCGCACTGCCCGCTCCGGGAACCGCCTCGCGGCGATCGGGATGCTGATCGCCCTCGTCGCGACGCTGCTCGACCGGAACATCCTCTCCTTCTGGGAGATCGGGATCGGCACCGTGATCGGCGCCGCGATCGGCGTCTACAGCGCGCGCCGCGTGCAGATGACGGCGATGCCGCAGATGGTCGCGCTGTTCAACGGTGCGGGCGGCGCGACGGCGGCGCTCGTCTCGATCGCCGAGTTCCTGCGGGCGACGGGGCATGGCGAGAGCGTCGCGGTCGGGCCGGCGATCTCCGGCGCGCTCGGCATCGCGATCGGCGCGATCTCCTTCACCGGAAGCCTCGTCGCCTTCGGCAAGCTGCAGGAGATCCTCCCCGGGCGCCCGCTGCTCTTCCCGGGGCGGCACATCGTCAACGCCCTGCTCGCGTTAGGCGCGCTCGCCCTTGGCGGCTGGATCGCGATGCACGACGGGGCGCCGAACGCGGTCTGGGCGCTTTTCGCCGTCGCCCTGCTGCTCGGCATCCTCGTCGTGCTGCCGATCGGCGGCGGCGACATGCCGGTGATGATCTCGGTGCTCAACTCGTTGACCGGCGTCGCCGCCGCGCTCACGGGAATCGTGCTCGCCAACCAGGTGCTCGTCGTCCCCGGGATGCTCGTCGGCGCGTCGGGTACCCTGCTCACGCTGCTCATGAGCCACGCGATGAATCGCCCGATCTCGAACGTGATGTTCGGAGGCTTCGGCGCGGTGTCGGAGTCCTCGGCGCCGGGGAGCGCGGTCGTGCGTCCCGTCAGGCAGACGTCAGCCGAGGACGC
>DASSZC010000028.1:0-5684 GCA_035702925.1 Gemmatimonadaceae bacterium
TCGGCGCACGATTGCAGCGAGGGCGGCCTCGCCGTAACCCTCGCCGAGTGCTGCATGATGGATCGTGAGCGCCAGCTTGGCGCGACGATCGACCTCGACGCGTGGAAGGACCTCCCCTTCGCCTCGCTTCTCTTCGGCGAGGCGCAGAACCGAGTCGTCGTCTCGACCACCGACTCGGCGGCTGTGCTGGCGGAGGCGAAGCGCCAGGGCGTTCCCGCCCGCGTGATCGGGCGGGTGTCGGCCCAGTCGAAGTCCCTCTCGATCCGCGTCGGCTCGCGGCTGGTCGACGCGCCGCTCGCCCGGCTCGCGACCGCCTGGCACGACGCGATCCCGAGGATCATGTCCCGCTCCGTCGCCGCGGCGGCGGCGGTGATTACCGAGACGCTCTCGCAACGGTGAATTAGTAGCAATGTGTGGCATATTCGGGGTTCGGGGAAATCCGCAGGCCGCGGAGCTGGTTCATCTCGGCCTCTACTCGCTCCAGCATCGCGGGCAGGAATCGTCGGGGATCGTCACCGTCGATGACGCCGGGCGCGCGCACTCGGTGCGGGCGATGGGACTCGTGTCCGAGGGGCTCGCCGAGAGCGAGATGCCCGAGCTGATCGGGAGCACCGGGATCGGTCACACCCGGTACAGCACCGCCGGCTCGTCGATCCTCGCGAACGCGCAGCCGGTCGTCGCCAGCGTGCGCGGGGGCGCGGTCGCCCTCGCCCACAACGGCAACCTGACGAACGCGACGGAGCTCCGCCGCGAGCTCGAGGACCTCGGCGCCATCTTCTCCTCGACGATGGACTCCGAGGTGATCGTGCATCGTATCGCGCGGTCGACGGCGGAGCGGCCGGAGATGCGGCTCGCCGAGGCACTGGAGGGCGTCGAGGGGGCGTATTCCCTGCTCGTGCTCATCGGCGACACGCTCCTCGCCGCGCGCGATCCGCGCGGCTGGCGGCCGCTCGTCATGGGGCGGCTGGGCGACGCGGTGGTATTCGGGTCGGAGAGCTGCGCTCTCGACATCATCGGCGCGCAGGCGGAGCGCGAGGTCGAGCCGGGAGAGATCATCGTCGTCGACCGCGAGGGGGTGCGCACGGGCGCGAGGCTCGCGCCGAGCGAGTCCCGGCGGTGCGTCTTCGAGTACGTCTACTTCGCGCGCCCCGACAGCCGCGTGTTCGGCGGTTCGGTCGATCGGGCGCGCCGGTCGCTCGGCCGGCGCCTCGCCAGGGAGCACCCGGCGCCGAACGCGGACCTCGTCTTCTCGGTCCCCGACTCCTCCAACTCGGCGGCACTCGGCTTCGCCGAGGAATCGGGGCTGCCTTACGAGCTCGCGCTCATCCGCAACCACTACGTCGGACGCACCTTCATCCAGCCGACGCAGGGCGCGCGCGACGCGAAGGTCCGCGTCAAGTACAACGCCGTGCGCGAAGTGCTCGAGGGGAAGCGCGTCGTCATGGTCGACGACTCGATCGTCCGCGGGACGACGACCCGCGGCCTCGTCGCGATGGTGCGGGCGGCGGGAGCGACGGAAGTGCACATGCGCGTCAGCTCCGCTCCCGTGACCGGTCCCTGCTACTACGGCATCGACACGCCGACGCGCGAAGAGCTGATCGCCGCCAACCTCACCATCCCGCAGATCGCCGAGCACCTCGGCGTCGACTCACTGGGTTACCTGTCCCTCGACGGCATGCTGCAGTCGGTGCCGGACGGCCCGCACGGGTTTTGCCATGCGTGCTTCTCCGGCGACTACCCGACTGCACCACCAACTGACCCAGACAAGCTCCGCGCCGGTTGCGGATGCTGAGCCGACACCACTAGTGACTCAGAACGTCTATTTTTTTGGCAACGGCAAGGCCGACGGCACCCGGGACATGAAAGCGGTGCTGGGCGGCAAGGGAGCGAACCTCGCCGAGATGGTGAATCTCGGCGTTCCTGTACCCCCCGGCTTCACCATCGCCTGCTCCGTCTGCGTCGAGTACCTGAAGACGCGGACGATCGACGACACCCTGCGCGAGGAGGTCGCCCGCAACCTCGTCCAGCTCGAGAAGACGACGAGCCGCCGCTTCGGCGATCCCGCTGCCCCGCTCCTCGTCTCGGTACGCTCCGGCGCCGCGGTGTCGATGCCGGGGATGATGGAGACGATCCTCAACCTGGGGCTCAATGACCGCACAGTCGTCGGCCTCGCGCAACAGAGCGGGAGCGCGCGCTTCGCCTACGACTCGTACCGGCGCTTCATCCAGATGTACGGCGATGTCGTGTTGGGCGTCCCGATCAACCAGTTCGAGCATCTCCTCAAGTCGAAGCGGATGACGAGCGGCGTCGAAACCGACGCCGAGCTCTCCGAGGACACCCTCCGCAACCTGGTCGAGGAGTACAAGCAGCTCGTCCGCGCGACCACCGGACAGGACTTCCCGATGGATCCGCGCGAGCAGCTGTGGGGGGCGATCGAGGCGGTCTGGAAGTCGTGGACGCTGAAGAAGGCGGTCGACTATCGCCGCGCCAACCGGATCGACGAGACGTTAGGCACGGCGGTCAACGTCGTGGCGATGGTGTTCGGGAACATGGGCGACGACTCCGGAACCGGTGTCGCCTTCACCCGCGACCCGTCCACCGGTGAGCATGTCTTCTACGGCGAGTTCCTCGTCAACGCCCAGGGTGAGGACGTCGTCGCCGGGATTCGCACCCCGCTGAAGATCGCCGACATGGAGACGCGTCTCCCCGGCGCCTTCGCCGAATTGATGGAGACGCAGAAGAAGCTCGAGACGCACTACCGCGACATGCAGGACATCGAGTTCACCGTCGAGCGCGGGCGCCTCTACCTCCTGCAGACGCGCAGCGGGAAGCGCACGGCGATGGCCGCGGTGCGCGTCGCCGACGAGATGGTCAACGAGGGGTTGATCACCGACAAGGAGTCGGTGAAGCGCGTCGAACCGGAGCAGCTCGACCAGCTGCTCCACCCGGTGATCGACGGCGCGGTGCGCGCGACCCCGATCGTGCACGGGCTCCCGGCATCGCCCGGGGCGGCGAGCGGGATCGCGGTGTTCGATCCGGACGTCGCCGAGCATCGCCACGCCGCCGGGGACAGCGTCATTCTCGTGCGCGAGGAGACGACGCCGGAGGATTTCCACGGGATCGTCGCCGCGCGCGCGGTGCTCACCGCCCGTGGCGGGATGACGAGCCACGCTGCCGTCGTCGCCCGCGGGATGGGGAAGTGCGCGGTGGTCGGCGCCAAGGACATGCACGTCGACGTCGCGCTGCGCCGCTTCACGGTCGGCGAAACAACGGTGTCCGAGGGTGAGTGGATCACCCTCGACGGCGCGACCGGGCGCGTCTTCTCCGGCGCGCTGCCGACGATCCCGAGCGAGGTCATTCGCGTCGTCAACGGGCAGACCCGCGAGCAGGACGCCCCGGTCTACCGATCGTTCGACCGGCTGATGAAGCGGGCGGACAAGGTCCGCCGGCTCAAGGTCCGCGCGAACGCCGACACGCCGCACGACGCGCGCATCGCCCGCGCCTTCGGCGCCGAGGGGATCGGGTTGTGCCGCACGGAGCACATGTTCTTCGAGGGGGACCGCATCAACGCGATGCGCGAGATGATCGTCGCCCGCGACGAGATGGGGCGCCGGCGCGCGCTGGCCAAGCTCCTCCCGATGCAGCGCCACGACTTCGAGGGGATCTTCGAAGCGATGAGCGGATACCCCGTGACCATCCGCCTCCTCGATCCGCCGCTGCACGAGTTCCTCCCGCACGGGGGTGAGGAGAGCAAGCTGCTCGCGCGGCAGCTCGGCCTCACCCGGCCGGAGCTCTCGCGCATCGTCGATGCGCTGCGCGAGACGAACCCGATGCTCGGGCACCGCGGCTGCCGGCTGGGCATCAGCTATCCCGAGATCACCGAGATGCAGGGGCGCGCGATCTTCGAGGCCGCGGTCCGCGCCTCACGCCGCGGGCTCGATGTCCGCCCCGAGCTGATGATCCCGCTCGTCGCGACGAAGCGTGAGTTCGAGCACCAGCGAAACATCCTGGTGGCGCAGGCCGAAGAGGTGCTCGGGGGGATGGGGGAACCCGTTAGCTACACGATAGGTACGATGATCGAGCTTCCCCGGGCGGCGCTGATGGCGGGTGACATCGCCCAGTCGGCCGAGTTTTTCTCGTTCGGGACGAACGACCTGACCCAGACCACTTTCGGGCTGAGCCGGGATGATGCGGGACGGTTCCTTCCCTCCTACGTGGAGAAGGGTATCTTCCCCGAGGATCCTTTCCAGGTGCTGGACCAGGACGGAGTCGGGAGGCTGATTCGCATGGCGGTTGACGAAGGAAGAAAGACCCGCTCCGGACTCAAGGTCGGGATCTGTGGGGAACATGGTGGCGATCCGCGGTCGGTGAAGTTCTGCCACCGGATCGGGCTCGATTACGTGTCCTGCTCACCGTATCGCGTTCCGATCGCGAGGCTCGCCGCCGCTCATGCCGCACTCGAACAGGCCTAGGGTGGGAGTCGTCGCTCCGCGGACGGCCCACGGCGGGCACGCCCCGGTCTCGCCTCACGGCGGCCGGCTCGGAGGGTCCCCCTCGCGATCGCTGCGCATCGCGCTCGTCACCGAGTACTACTATCCCCACCTCGGCGGGATCTGCGAGCACGTGCACTACTTCGCGCGCGAGGCGCGGGCGCGCGGGCATCACGTCGACATCATCACCTCGGAGATCCCGGGCGCCGCGCCGCAGCCGCACGTCATCGGCATCGGACGGTCGCAATCGGTCTACGCGAACGGGTCGCAGGCGCGGATCACGGTCGGCACGGGGCTCCGGCGGCGGATGCGGCGGACGCTCGCCCGCGGCCGTTATGACATCGTCCACGTCCATTCGCCGCTCAGCCCCGTGCTCCCGGTGCTGGCGATCGACGAGGCGGACTGCCCGGTGGTCGGGACCTTCCACACCTACTTCGACCGCTCGATCGGCTACACGTTAGGCAGGCGGTACTTCCAGAAGCGGCTCGACAAGCTGGCGACGGCGATCGCCGTCTCGCACTCGACGACGGTCGCGCTCGAGCGCTACTTCGACGCCGACTGGCACATCATCCCGAACGGGATCGACGCCAACTTCTTCAACCCGGATGCGCCGCGCCCGGCGGCGATGCGCAGCGACGTCCCGGTCATCCTCTTCCTCGGGCGCTTCGACCCGCGGAACGGGCTGCGGATGCTGATGGACACCTTCCGCCGGGTGCGCGGACCGCAGCGCGAGGCGCAGCTGGTGGTCGTCGGCGGCGGGCCCCTCACGGCCCACTATCACCGCCTCGCGAATCACGACCCCGACATCACCTTCGTCGGTCCCGTGCTCGAGGGACGCCCCGGCTACTACGCGAACAGCTCGATCTACGCCTGCCCGACGACGAAGGCCTCGTTCGGGATCACGCTGCTCGAGTCGATGGCCTGCGCGACCCCGATCGTCTGCTCGGACATCCTCGGCTTCCGCGACGTCGTGAAGAACGGCCGCGAGGCGCTGATGGTCCCGCGCGGCGACGAGGCGGCGCTCGCCGATGGCCTCGTCCGGCTCCTCGACGACGAGCCGCTCCGCCACCGGCTCGGCGCGACCGGGCGCGAGATCGCGCAGTCGTATGCCTGGCCGCGGGTGACCGAGCAGGTGCTCTCCGTCTACGCCGACGTCCTCAACCTGGCGGCTGCGCCGGCGGCATGATCGCGGCG